>DMDF01000210.1 GCA_003446605.1 Anaerolineaceae bacterium | reverse complement strand
GGTATTATTAAAACTATATGGTCGTTGACACATATTGCAATGCCCAGGTTATAATGTTTTCTCGGCACGAGTCTATAAATACGATGATGGAGAAAAAGTATGATTGATATCCATTTTTATCAAAAAGTCTATGATTTGAAATACCGCGTTATGAACGGTGAGAAATTTGAGCGGGATTTTTTGCTGCAAAAATTGGAAGAATTCCGCAGCCCTGATCCGGTCTTATACAATATCGAGACCACCAATTCATGCAATATGCGCTGCGAAATGTGCCCCCGCACAACCATGATGACCCGACCCATTGAAACGTTGGAGCCAGAACTATTCAAAAAGATCATTGATCAGCTCCGACCCTGGTCAAACGAAGAATGGCAGGGCTGGGAAAAATTCGTAACCGAAAATTATCACATCAAACCTGATGACATGAGTGAGAATCATTTTTTCTTGTATGTCATTCCTAAGGTCATCGTACTGCACGGATATGGGGATCCATTGCTCGATAAGCAAATTCCGCAGTATGTTGGCTGGATGACCGAAAAGGGCATCCCCAGCTATTTCAGCTGCAATCCAGCCAATATCAATATGAAGCGCACCGTCGAGACCTTTGAAAATGGGCTAGATTATATCAAGTATTCGATCGAAAGTGTGGATGATACCCGTCATAAGGAGATCAGAGGTTATCTATCCAATTTTACCGAAAGCTACCAGCAGATCGTGGAACTGCTCAATGTGAAGGCGCAAAAGAATCTTTCCACAACCATCGTTATCACCATGCTGAACCTCAATAAACCGGGTCAACGGGATGAATTTGAACAGCTCAAAGAAAAATTCAAAGATTTGGATGTGTATATCTATTTGAAGAGCCAGGACCAGCAATGGTACGAAGATAATAAGGCTGGTACGAATTCCATCCATTGGATCGAATTCTGCCAGTTCCCCTGGTCTTCCATGACGATTAAATCGAATGGCGAATCCTGCGAGTGTGTGGAGGATTTCAACAATGAGATCGTATTGGGTGACGCTCGCCAGCAATCCCTGTATGATATTTGGAACGGCGAGAAATATCGCAAGTTCCGCATGGATCATTTTAACCTGACCCCCGGAATCAAATGTACCGAACAGTGTGATATGCAGTTGATCGGTAGCTTCTTAGCGTCATAAAGAACGATTGGAGTTTTTCATGAAACGAGAAATAAAGATCGGCAATAGAATGGTAGGGGACGGGTATCCAACCTATGTGGTGGCGGAAATTGGCATCAATCATAATGGGGATCTGGATATCGCAAAACAATTGATCTTGGCAGCCAAAGATGCAGGCGTGGATGCGGTCAAGTTCCAGAAACGCACACCTGAGATTTGTGTCCCCAAAGAACAGCAGAACCAGATGAGGGAAACCCCCTGGGGTTATATTTCTTACCTGGATTACCGTTACAAAGTTGAATTTAACGAACAGCAATATGGTGTGATTAATGAACTCTGCAAGCAGATCGGGCTGGATTGGTTTGTTTCTGTGTGGGACAAGAATTCGGTTGATTTTATGGAGAAATTCTCCCCTGTTTGCTACAAACTGCCCTCTGCTTCTCTGACCGATCATGAATTGTTGTTGAAAATACGGAAGACCGGGCGTCCAATAATCCTTTCCACTGGCATGTCCACCGCTGAACAGATTAAAGATGCGGTGCAGGTGGTGGGTTTAGAAAACCTGCTTATCACCCACTCTACCAGCGCCTATCCGTGCGATCCCAATGAACTAAATCTAAAGATGGTGCAGACCTTGCGCGATGTATATCCCTGCCCGATCGGTTATTCCGGTCATGAGGTGGGTCTGGTGACATCCGTGGTGGCAGTAGCCATGGGTGCTTGTTTGGTGGAACGCCATTTTACGCTCGACCGTGCCATGTGGGGCAGCGACCAGGCTGCTTCGGTGGAGCCAGGCGGATTTCGTAAGCTGGTTAAATATATTCGGGTTACCGAACAAGCGCTGGGAGATGGTGTTAAAAAGGTTTATGATAGTGAACTCTCTTCCTTAAAAAAACTGCGCCGGGTTCAATAAACTATAGAATCGATAGCTTGAAGCACTATATTCATAATACAATTGTCCTGTGAAAAAACCTATCAGACGCCTCTCTGGCAAAATAAAACGCGAATACATCCATTCCCTGAATCGAAGGCGAATTGCTCGTATTTCAAAGCAGATTCCTGATAACGACCCAGAAAATCCTGAACAAGCTCCTATTTTGATCTTCAATGCTTCCACACGCTTGGAGGAAATCAGTCTCAATGCCGGTTTTTCGTTGGTCACAGGGTGGGCACTGCGTCAGGCGGGTTATCCTGTGATCCATTTTGTGTGTGCACGGGGAATGAGCCGCTGCGTATTGGGAACTGATCGTAAAGACCCTATTCTGGCACCTCCCTGTACGCGTTGCATTCGAACCTCCAGAGATATTTATCAAAATTGCAGTGTGCGCGCATTTGAATTTGAAATGAACAAGGAAATGAAAGAGCAGCTTGAACCTCTTTCGTTGGAAGAGCTGCTTCAGTTTAAATATGGTGGAATCCCGTATGGAAAGTTGATTCTGCCATCGCTGCGCTGGATTCTGCGCAGACATCATCTGCCTGATGATGAGGACACGTGCCGGCTAGCCCGCCATTATATTCTCTCAGCTGAGAACATCCAGCGCGAATTTGACAATTTGCTGGATCAGGCTGAGCCGCAAGCAGTGATCGTATTCAATGGTATGTTCTATCCTGAAGCCGTTGCGCGCTATCTTGCACAAAGACGAGATATTCCTGTCTATACCCATGAAGTGGGCATGCTGCCACATTCAGTTTTCTTTACCAG
>DMDF01000163.1 GCA_003446605.1 Anaerolineaceae bacterium | reverse complement strand
GTTCAATTGTTCCGGCTGCAATCTCATGGATACCAGCCAGCATGGTAGAAACCATCTCCACTTCCAATTTCATGCGAATGGTCGAGAAAGTTTCACCCTTTGATGGTGTATACGACACGACTTTTATAATCGGACCTGTATCCACGCCCTTATCCATATAGTGTAGGGTAACGCCAAAACCAGCACGTTCCAACGCACCTTCCAAAGCTGTCCATTCAACCACATCCATGCCCCGATAAGGGGGAAGAACGCCGGTATGGCAGTTCAACACACCCAGCCTGGGGATATTTAATATATTCTGCCTGATCAACCCCCCTCCGGTGAACGCGATCAGATCAGGTTGTTTTGAGCTGAGGAAGTCCTCGCTTTTTTTATCGCTGAGATCTTTACATGTCAGGTAAGGTATAGCATGATCCTTTGCCAGCGTTCGCAAAGTACCAGGGGGAAGATTCACGCTGCGCGCCAGTTGTGCCAGATTTTCCCTCTCCACACCTGCAAATGCCTTTTCGCGCAGCAGATATTTACGGATAAACTTCTGTAGCAATCGTCGCCCATCCCGGCGAAATTCCGATCGAACGCGCCGTAAATTCCAGTGGTTGCGCACCACTACCCCCACCACTTCAACAGAAGAGTCGTGCAGTAAACCATGCAGCACCAAGCGTGAATACAAACTGGTATGGATGGGAGCAAACAGGATCACGCGCAGCATTTTTGCATCTCCTGAAAAGTGTACTCTTGTTCTGCCAGGGATGTAAGCAAGGGGATCACAGACCTCACAGTGAACAGGGAGTGATACTCCTTCCAAAACCATTCATTCATCTTGAGAGCCGCATTCAAAAACCGCCAATCCTGATGGAGCAACGCATAGTTACTGAACACAAGAGCATAACAACAACGTTCCTCCCACATCTGGGCAGAGGTCAAAGCTGCGCCATAGCGAGTAAGAGCATTTTCTCTTTTTACTTCCACATGCCGCAAGATCAGTTCGAGGTTTTGCTGAAGAAATAGGTCATCAGATGTTTGAGCATGAAGCATGCCCCACAGCATAGAAGCACTTCCTGCAGTCAGGCTTCCTTTGTGGATGATGCGATCGTCTTCCAGCGTTTCACGCCAGGTCGTGATTTGTTCGGTCATCACAAGATCCACTTTTTCAGGTTGGGATAGGTTGGGATAGTGTGCAACAATCCCAATGGTTGGCAGCATTTCCAATAAGTGGAAAAACAGCCAAGGATTTGTCGTATCCGAAAATTGCCCATTCGAGCTCTCAACTTCCTTGACAAGGGAATGCGAATGCTTTCGAATGAAATCCAGGATGGTTTCAGAGCTGAGATAGCGTTCAGAGAAAGCATCACTGAGCGCAAGCAATACATTTCTCATTTCTTTTTCTCCCCCAACTCACTAATATCTATACGCATACTCTTGCCATCCAACCCGACCAGCCCTTCACCGCTTATATACAGATCATGCTGGCTCATCTCCCCGGATGGACAGCTGATGACCCCATACTTGAACACCTGCACAGGTCGGTAAAAATCTTTTTTGAATTGGTAGATGACCTGCCAGTTAAATGCGTCACGACTGACAAGCACCTGGCTGTAAGGCGAGGTGATGCCCTCCCCTTTTTCAACGGTTGTGAATGCCACATGCAATCCTTCCGTAGTGGTCGTCCCGTACCAACTAGAATTTGCAATCTGCATCCCTTTTTCAAGCGCCCCGCTGCTACGGCTCATGCGGCAGGCATAATTTTGCTCCAGGTTTGAATCGGTGATCCAGCATACATATTGTTCGGTGAAAAACACCCGCACCGCCCGCCAGGTTTGTTTCCCATCCCCATAACGCGTAAATGTCTTGAAGAGGTCGCGCGTGCAGAGAATATAACATTCTCCGCTGAAGTCGCCTACCGTAACCCAGAAAGTTTCCTCTTCATAAGGATCCCGGTAGATACCATGCACATGCCGAATACCCGCAGCAGGGAAAGCATAAGCGATTTCCCAGTGGTCCATCCGCGGGGCAACGCGCCAGATACGAACTGCCTGGCGAGCAGAATTCATAAAATATTCCCCAAAATAGATGTTCCCCTGCCTGTCTTCACAGAGCGATCCATGCAGCACACAATCTCCATTGATTGTGAAGAGAGGTTTGGGAATGCAACTGTCTTCCAGTTGATATACCGTGCCAGCACGGATACCCAGAATTTTCCCGAACCGGTTCCCATAAATATTGCATTTATCAGCACGAAAAGCGCGTGTGGTCGCCCGAGAAAATCCAAAAATATCACGCGGAGAGTGAAATGGGAATTTCGCACAGTATTTCCAGCTTTGCCCTGAGCGTACCCATATCTCCCTTCCGGATGTTCCCCACAGGCGCTGATCTTCATCAACATGATGAAGAATGGTCATTTTGGGATACCGCTCAAGAATACGCAAGCGCGCATCTAAGCCTTGGTTCAAGTTGTGCTCGGGGTGAAAAGGCAATCGTTAAATCCTCATTTCTCGTTATTTTCTTGCAGAAGCTGTTTCACAGCCTGGCATGTAACGGCTGAGTTATCCGTAATGATGGCATCACTGCCTTTTCTTAAATAGTGTTTTAGACGTGGCTCAGGGGTGGGATCAAGCGGGCAAACCAGTATGCCCCGGCGATGAGCAGTTTGAATATAGTGGGGATTGAGCCATAAGATCGGAAAGAAGGGACCTACCATATCCACCTCTTTGGGTGGAGATATTTTGCTCATCGTGATCAAACCGATTGGCATATCGGCTTCAACTTTGCGCACGCTTAAGATGCGCTGCATGCTGAAAGAAAGAACGATGGTTCTTTCGAGCACGCCTGCATTTTTCAATTCCGCCAGCAATTGCTGGCAAACCTTCTCCTCCAAAAAACGGTCGCTTTTCAATTCAAGCGCCAGAGCAACATCTTTTGGAAGAACAGCAGCCGTCTCTTCTAAAAATGGTATCCGTTCCGCTTCAAAACCTGCCATGTGATTAAAAGCGGATACGCTCTTAATCTGCGTAGAAGTGAGATCTGCAATATTCCCGCTCCCATCCGTTGTTCTATCAAGCGTGGCATCATGGATACAGATAAATTTACCGTCTTTGCTTAAATGCAGATCGGTCTCTAAAATATCCGCGCCATCCTGAAAAGCACGTTGAAAAGCTGTCAGCGTATTCTCCGGGCAGGCAGCCCGATTGCCTCGATGTGCCATCACATAAGGTTTGTTCTTATCCGGGATCTCTAATTTTCTTTGCATAATGAACCCTCTCCAATCTGATTTTAACACCAGAAAGCGAGCTGCTGAAATCTCAATATCCTGTATACTAAAAAAGGAGGATATCCCAACCCATGCAACCGATACCCTTCATACCTTCTGGGGAAAGAAGTTTTCGCTATCCACTCAAACGCTATCTGCCACCCTACTACAGCGGCATCCTGACCGAATGGCTGAACGAAAATGGCAGCGAGAATTGTGATGTATTGGATCCGATGGGAGCCAACCCTCTGTACACGTTGGAAGCCGCCAGTGCAGGTCATCGTGTATTCCAGGCACAGAAGAACCCTCTGCTGCGGTTGATGACGGAAGTGTTAGCTAAAGGACATAAAGAGGAAGAATTCCAAAAAGCCGTTCATATCCTGCTCAATCAAGAATGGCATGGTGAAAAATTGGAGAAACACATCCAGGAGTTATACCAAACGGAATGTCGTCAATGTAAGGCTATCATACCTGCAGAAGGATTTATCTGGAAAAAAGAACTCTCCGAACCAAGTTCAGTTGTTTTTATATGTCCCCATTGTGGGGAAAGCGGTATCCACGCGGTTAATGAAAATGACCTGGCACGGCTCTCTCAAATTGGAAACAGTGCCATGTACCGCTCGCGCGCACTGCAACGCTGTTTATTAGAAGATACAGACATTCAAAAACATGTTGAATATGCCCTGACATGTTACACACCACGAGCACTGCACGTCCTTGTAATTTTATTCAATACACTCGATCGCCTGCAGATCAGCCAGGATGAACGCTCCATGATCGCTGCCATTCTCAGCGAGGTGTGCGACCTGGCTTCTTCCTTATGGCATTGGCCTGATCGCAATTTTCACCCTCACCAACTTAGCCTGCCAGCAGTTTATTTCGAGAAGAATATTGAACGTGCCATCTCTCAGGCTATCAGAACCTGGACGGATTTTCGGGAAACCTGTGATGTCACAGCTTTCCCGACTATTCCAACTCGAACGCACAGCCTGTGTATCTTTGATCGAAAAGAAATCGAAGACCTTTTCGTTGATGAAAATGCTTCCCGCGGATGTCATTATTTCTGTGTTTTTCCGCGCCCCAATCAAGCCTTCTGGACCTTTTCAGCGGTTTGGTCAGCCTGGCTTTTGGGTAAAAAAACAGCAGAAGGGATGCTGAATACCCTGTCACGCCAGCGGTATGGATGGTATTGGTTCGCGCAAGCTTTATGCACAACCTTCGACAGCATTGAACCCATCATGGATAATAACAGTAAAATATTTTGACTCTGTCTGGACCTCACGCCTTCTTATCTGCTCGCCTCACTGGCTGGAACCGCGAAAGCCGGATTTCACCTGCAGGATTTTGCTGCTCAAAACAACAGCGCCCACCTGCAATATGTGTGGCAAAAGAACCTCTCCCCCGCACAAACATCTGAACAGCAATTGCATTCCATCGTCTCTGCTTTTTTAACGCATAAAGCAGAACCGGTCTCATTTAATGATATTTTTGCATATACCATTACATCCTTGAGTGATGCAATGGCTCTCCCGCTGCAGGCGGAAAATGAAGATTCTGATCTGTATAATACTGTAATCCGTGACCTGCAATCCGTGCTGGCTGATAGAACGGTATTCCGGCAACTTTCAAAAGGGGGGATCACCAGCGGGAAATGGACACTGGTTCATCCGATCAAACAGGAGCTTTCTAATGACGACCGCATCGAACTGGAGATCATCCAATTGATCCAGAGGCAACCAGAACTGAAGTTCCAGAACATGTACGCAGAACTATGCCAGATGTTTCCCGGTTTTCTCACCCCAGATAAAGAACTGTGCATCGCATGTTTGAATTCCTATGCGAGACGCACGCGGCTTGGCAGGTTGACCTATATGCTTGATGCCGATGAACATCCACAAAAAAGGGAAGGGGAAATGCAGGAAATACGTTCTCTCCTCCACCAAATCGGCAAGAAATTGGGATTAGAGATAGAACAGAAAGACTCTCTCACCTGGTATGACCAGCAGGGACAACCTCTCTATCAATTCTTCATCACATCCAATGCGGTATTCACTCCCCTGCTCATGAACAGGATCCAAAAGGAAGCCTGTACGCCCGTGATCATCTTTCCTGCCAGTCGTTCTCGATTGATACTTGAGAAACAAAAGCGCAATCCGTTGCTGGAAGAAACCTTGAGGAAAGATTGGCATCTGGTGAAATACCGTCATATCCGCAAGATGGGTGAGCAGGACCTGCTCACGATCCAAGCATGGCAGGATATGCTGGATGCAGATCCCCCGTTGTGGGAACCCGCAACGCAGCTTAAATTCCTGTAGAAGGAGGATATCCCAAAAAATCAAAAAAATATAATTGTTTTTAAAAGTGGGGGAGAACTTCAAAAAATATCCCTAAATTGATGCAGAATCCCAAAAATATTCGAATTTCTCGTGCAAAATGGAAGATAAAAAGAGGCTGTTCTACTTTTTAGACAGTCTCTTCTTTTTTTTGCAAAACATTCGACTTTAGGAAATGATCTCACCGATAAAGGGTATTTCTTTTTTAACGAACTGCTGAATCTCTTTCGGTGATTCAAGCGCCAACGCCCCTTGCGCTAACGCGATCATATCCTGAGAATCCAGGTTGCGGATAATCTGTTTCACCAATGGAATGAAGGGAGGGCTCATGCTGAACTCATCCAACCCTAAACCAATCAAGATCGGTGCCGCCAGGGGTTCACCTGCCAGCTCACCACACATACCAACCCATTTTTTCTCCTGGTGCGCCGCATCAATCACCATCTTGATCAAACGCAGCACTGCTGGCTGAAATGCGTCTGACAGTTCAGCAACCTTGGGATTGGTCCTGTCGGCTGCCATGGTATATTGGCTGAGATCATTGGTACCGATCGAGAAGAAATCCACTTCTTTTGCTAGCTGGTCAGCGACCACCGCCGCGGAGGGAATCTCAACCATGATCCCGATTTCGGCATTTCTGGCAAAGGCAATGCTCTCCGCGGTCAATTCAGCCTTACATTCTTCGACAACTGCTTTTGCAACCCGTACATCGGACAATGTTGCAACCATGGGGAACATAATCTTGAGATTATGACCCACCCCTGCTCGTAAAGCAGCCCTCAGTTGCGGTTTGAAAATATCAGGTCGATTCAGACACAAACGGATGGCGCGTTCCCCCAGGAAAGGATTCATTTCCTTTGGTAAGTTAAGGTATGGAATCTCCTTGTCACCACCAACATCCAAGGTACGCAGTACGACCGGTCGATCCCCAAAAACATCCAAAATAGCTTTATATGCTTGATATTGTTCCTCTTCAGTGGGTAAAGAATTCCGTTCGAGATACAGGAACTCTGTTCGCAGAAGCCCTACGCCTTCCGCACCATTTTCCACTGCAAATTTGGCATCTTCCACGTTTCCGATATTCGCAACAATCTCGAATTCCACACCGTCTTTTGTTTGGGCAACATCATGGGCAAATTTCAACGCTTCCGTCTGCACATTTCGGCTGGTCTCAAGACGCTGGCGATAGATTTGTTCTGTCTGTGTATCCGGGTCAATGACCACTTCTCCCTTGGTACCATCCACGATCAATTTTGTACCGGATAGCACCTTTATTATTTCATCCCCGACACCAGCAATAGCTGGTAAGCCAAGCCCGCGCGCTAGAATGGCTGTATGGGATGTCGCTGATCCCTGAGCAATACAAAAACCCAACACCAGACTTTTATCTAGTAATACGGTATCAGAAGGAGTCAAATCATCTGCCACGATGATGGATGGTTCGTGCAACCCTTCTGTAGGAGATTCTGCGATTTTCATTAAAGCCCGCAACACGCGATTTGCGACATCCATGATATCCGTCGCACGGGCAGCAAAATACTCATCTTCTATGGCAGCCATAGTAGCTGCAAAAGATTTGGCAGTTTCAGAGACTGCGAATTCGCTATTTATTTTTTCATTCTCAATGCGTGTTCTTATGGCTGTAATGAATTCTGGATCATCCAGAATCATCTTGTGTGCCTGAAAGATCTCGGCATCCGCCTCACCAGCTTCGACAAGAGCTTTCTGGTAAATCGCTTCAATCTGATTTTTTGCACTGTTAAGCGCATCATTCAAGCGGATCAGTTCAGCATCGGTGTCAATGATGTCTTTTTTTTCTGTGTTCAGTTCGATTCGAAGAAATTGAAAAGCTGGACCGATGCAAATTCCGCGGGAAGCTGCAACGCCATTCAGCTTTTTCATGCCTCTTCTCCGAAATTGTTCTCAACGAGTTCCACCAAAGCCTTGACTGCATCTTCTTCATCTGCACCATCTGCAGTTATGGTAATTTCGATTCCCTGAAAAACCCCCAATGTCAGAATTCCCAGGATACTTTTTGCGTTAGCGGTTCTTAGTTTATCCTCTTTGGGATCCACGCATGACACATTTACTTCACTCTGAAATTTCGAGGCGGTCTGCACAAAAAGTGCAGCTGGTCGTGCATGCAGCCCAACTTTGTTATTCACCAAAACTCTGGCTTCCTTCATCTTTTTCTCCTGAAAATATTTTTATAAACCGATAAAAATCGGTGAACCCCGTTTGAAAAAAACCCGTGTCCTGTTAAGGTCACGGGAAGTAATTTTATCACATGTCACTTGTTTCGTTAAATGCTGCCATTCATCATGGTGTAGCAGTAGCAATAACGGGGTTTTCCGAGGGGATAAATTCAGGCGTTGGTGTTTCACTGGGTATGAGTAGAGGTGTCTCCGTTGGATATGGAATGGGTGTATCCGTTGGGGCAGGTGTTTCAGTTGGTGTGAGCGTTGGCGTTAGCGTAAGTGTTGGCGCCGGAGTTTGTGTTGGCAGCGCTGATGTGATTGTGATCTTTTTCTCCGCATACCCATTCATGTCATTTTCCACAAATAATCGCAGGGTCAAAACCGAACTATGGTAATCATACAGATCCAGCGTATAGATCACGGTCGCTTGAGGGTAGGTAGATGTACCATTTTCTATCAAAGTTTTCCAGTTCTTTGGATCCGCGCCTTCCCCGATCAGTAATTTGAAATTCTTGAAATGGGATGGGATATCAATGACCACTTGAACATCCAGTTTATTATTCTTGATCACCGCATCCTCATTCAAGCCTACAAACTTGATAATAGGTTGTTCTTCATTTTCAGAACATCGTTCGTCGGGGGTAAAGATAATTTGGTCCTCAAACCCAATTTCTGCAGCCCAATCTCTGCCCTGTTCGGTATCTTTGATCCATTTTTTACCCCATCGATCAGCCACATTCAATGTCCATGTTTCTTTGTTGAATTCCGTGCAGTACAGCGATGCTTCTTTGTTTGTCCAGGTATCAATTTTGACCTTTTTCCAGAGATCATTCTCTGCCGAAAGAGGGGGCTGACCAACTGCAAAGATCTCACTTTTTTCGCTCGGACATTTCTCGGATGGCTTTGTGCCGCTGATGGCACATACCACATCATATTCAACCGTAGCAGGCTGCAAAATAACCGATGGCTTACCGCCCTGATAGCGTTCCACCGCATACTGGATCACATCCGACCAGATCGGTGCAGCACCCGTCAAACCGCTGGTATTCTGCATAGGAGTATAATCGGCATTTCCAACCCACACGCCTATTGCAATATCCGCTGTGTATCCAATCGTCCAATTATCACGAAAATCATTGGTCGTGCCTGTCTTTACAGATACCTTGAACGGGAGTTTCAAGATGGAATTGCTTCCAAAAGCCGGTGTGCGGGCAGCATTATCCGATAGGATATCCGTGATCAGATAGGCATGTTCAATACTGATCACTTCGTGTTCTTTCGGTTCCCGTTCGTACACAACTTGCCCTTCGTGATCAACAATACGGGCGATGGCATACGGCTCTGCACGGCTACCCTCATTTGCAAAAACCGCATAAGCGCCTGTCAATTCAAGCAAAGAAACATCACCACCTCCCAGTGTCAATGAAAGCCCATAATCGTCTCTGGTTAACGTGGTGATGCCCATTCGTTCCGCAAACTTGATCAATCCTTCTTCTTCAGGGGTATCTGGATCATCATAAATACCTACGTATTGCAGCGTTTTCACCGCCGGGATGTTATAAGAACTACCCAGCGCTGTACGCAGCAGTACCGGTCCATGGTATTTGCTATCATAGTTCACCGGGATATATGGTTCGCGGGGGTCGTTCTCATCACCGGATGGCGGAAATTCACTTTTTACATCCCAGATCAATGTTGAAGGGGTCCAGCCTTTCTCGAAGGCAGCCGCATAGGTCAGGGGTTTAATGGATGAGCCAGGCTGCCTTGGAGATACAGCCATATTGACCTGCCCCGATATTTCTTCATTATTGAAATCCGCCGAGCCAACCATCGCCAAAATTTCCCCACTTTGCGGTTGGAGGGCAACCAGCGCCCCATCCGTGGCATTATTGGCTTCCAATGCAGCTACCTGTTCTTTGACTGCTTGCTGTGCATAATTCTGTAGATCAGGATCTAGTGTGGTGTACACTTTGAAACCAGACCGGTAAATTGTCTGCGCATCATACTGTTCCTCCAGCAATGCACGGATATAGCTAACCCAATGCGGGAATGGCATATTGATCGCCTTTTGTTCAAAAGGATAGCCCTCGATTGACAGGACAGCGCTCACTGCTTCATCAAGAGAAACACAAACAGGAGCAGTACTGGTGCTGACATCAATGCAACCCTCCTCCGCGCTTAATTGATACATCAAATTCACCACATCCTGATGGCGATATAGAGTTGCATCGGGGTTTGAAAAAACATCATATACAGCCGGCGCCTGGGGCAGCCCTGCCAGAAAGGATGCCTGTGCCAGATTCAATAGATCGGCAGACGTATTGAAATAGGTTTCGGATGCAGCTTCAATGCCGTATGCCAGATTCCCATAATAGATTTCGTTGAGATACAGTTCCAGAATTTCATCTTTGCTGTAACGCCGCGTGATCTCTGCCGCCAGGATGATTTCTTTGGCTTTTCGCTGAACGGTCTGCTCGCTACGCTCCTCCGGAGAAAGCAGCAGAGTACGGGCTAACTGCTGGGTGATCGTGGATGCACCTGAGACGATCGTCCCGGAGGTATAGTTCTGCCATAATGCCCTGGCAATACCCCAGAAGTCAAAACCAGGGTTATTGTAGAAATCTTTATCTTCAGTAGCGATCGTAGCAGCAATGATATAGGGAGACATCTCCTCCAGGGGAACATAGGTGCGAAAACCGGCGTTTGGATCAAGAATTTCATAAATCAAATTGCCGTTTCGGTCATAAATGCGGGTGGTCTCAAACTGAGAAGCCTTCGCGCGCAAATCTTCCACACTGGGTAGGGTTGCTGCAATTGCGAAATATTGCACAACCAGAAAAATTGAAAAACCGAGGAAAATCACCACAAACACCAGTAAAACCCATAGCAAAACGTGAGAAGAGCATCCCTTTCCCTTCTCGCCACCTTTCTTACGACCGCCACCGCCCTTTCCCCCAGAAAAACGGTTCTTGATGGAATTTATAAAGGCATGCAAAGTTTGATTAATCTTTTCCCCTAAATCGCTACCGGAGGCGTTGGTATCGCGCTTGTTAACGGGAAGAGGTTGGGTTTCTTCTTTGCGCCGAATCTCTTGGGTCGATTCCATTGATGCTGCTGCCGGGTCACTTTTTTCGTTTTCCGGCTCACTTTCCTCTATATTTGTTTTTTGAATTTGTGAAGAAGCCCCATCATCGCTTGAAGACAGCGCTTCGATATGCCCTTCGCTGAATTCTTCAACGTGGTAGACCCACACATCCAGAACTTTATGCTGCCAGGTCTTTCCGGGCACGCCCATCTTTAAACACAGGTGAGTCAAAAACTCAGCAGCATCCGGTAATTGATCCCATACCTGCGGTAAGAAAGTGGCGCGATGGTAGCCATCCTGCAGCACCACGCCGTCCTCATGCGGGGTTAGCAAAGATAGTAGTTCCTGTGGGCGATCATAGGGAAGTTTCACAGGAGAAGTTAAACGAGAAATCTCGATTTCAATTTTCTCCAATTCTTCTTCACGCACAGGTGAAAAGCGATAATCTTCCATCGCCGCTGCCACAGCATGCTCCTGCACATCCTTTACCAGGGATTGGTATGCTTCCAGCGTGCCAATACAACCACGCAGCCTACCCGCAATGGTGAGTGTTACAAAAGAAGCTCCATCCTCCTGTAATGCTTCAGGCAGGTTGTTCATATCAAGATGCGGTAGAGGCAACCCATTTACCGCACACACAATCGATTCACGAGCAATCTTCAATAAAAGGTTTCGTTCAAGCTGGGATAACTCGGTTTTATTCATCATATTATCTCTATCTTCCTTAAAGTATAATTTCAAAATGGACTATTTTGGTAATATTCCCTACAGTAAAGAATGGTGCTTTTCTTGCAATGGTTAAAACAGAACAATGACAAAAACAGATTCAGGAACACAAACAACTTTTCAGGAAGGCAAACCAAAATCTGACTTCAGTGCCGGTCGGGTTTTACAGACAATAGTATTGGTTGCAGCAGTATTGGCGTCAGTATTTACCCTGTGGAATCCATATAGCCTTTTTTCAGAGGAACAGACCGCGCAATCTGACCAGGCAAACCAGCCCATTTCATCTGCGCAACAGTCCTCGACCATTGGTATACTGGTTGGTCATTGGAAGATAGATAGTGGTGCAGTCTGTGAAAATGGAATCGTTGAGGCAGATGTGAATGAAGCCATTGCGAATCAGGTCAGCAGCAAAATGAATGCACTGGGCTACCCGGTGAAATTGCTTTCACAAAATGACCTGGATCTGATCAATTATCGCGGACCGGTATTGATAGCTCTTTTTTCCGGGTCCTGTGAAGAACAACCTGAAAATAAAAGCGGGTTCACCATCGGGACCACCCTCTCCACCTCTGACCTGAACACTTCAAACGCTCTGGCAGTGTGTATGGGTGAGATCTACCAATCTTCTACTAAACTGGATTTTACATACCAGATTATTTCCTTGGATCATCCAGCTTACCCACTATTCGATATGGTTAACCCACAAACCCCTATGATCTATCTTGAAATGGGTTCCTTACTGTATGACCAGGCAGTATTGATCGATAATTCTGAAAAAGTAGCCAACGGCATTGTCAATGGAATCCTGTGCTATCTGGATACACTGGAAGGGCAACAATGAACCAACCAACTGATCACTCCGCACAGATCATGCTGCAAAAAGCACAGTCTGCATTAAAGGCAGGGAACAAAGAAGAAGCGCAACATTGGGCACACCAGGTACTCGATGCAAATCCTGAGAACGAAGAAGCCTATCTCATATTGGCAGCTACGAGCACACCCAAAGAGAGTATGAAGTATCTCTCCAAAGTGCTTGAATTGAACCCACAGAACAAAAAAGCGCGCAATGGACTGCGTTGGACGATTGAGCAAATCAGAGAAGAAGATGCTCAAAAAGCAGCGGAGAGATCTGCTGAGAGCACCACGAAACTAAAAACAAAAACGACCCACAAACCCAAAGTACCTAAAAAGGCACAGAAAGACAAGCCAGCTAAAAAAAGATCTTCGGCATGGGCATTTGTATTATTCAGCAGCATCGTTCTGGTTGGAGCAACCCTTTTTATTAATTATGGTTTGCCGTATATAGATGTCATCCCTGCAGAGGCTAAAGATCCACGCCCGGCTGGAGCTGTTATCAAACCAACCCTGACCCCCACCGTTACACCTACTCCCACATTTACACCCACACCCCTTCCGACCGCCACGCCACAGCCCACCGCAACCGCAGATCAAAGCTACACGACTTATTTTGCACATTCCTGGGATATCCCTGATCAGGTCCGCGGAAGCAATAATTTTTGGGTTGAAGTGGATCTCAGCGAGCAAACGGTATACACTTATCGCGGCAACGATTTTCTGACGTCATTTCTCGTTTCAACCGGAACCAGCAGTCACCCGACAGTCACAGGAACCTATAAGATCTACGCCATGTATCCGAAATATACGATGAGCGGTCCAGGCTATTACCTGCCAGATGTGCCGTATTCCATGTTCTTTTATAAGGGATACAGCCTGCATGGAACCTACTGGCACAGCAATTTTGGCACTCCAATGAGCCACGGATGTGTTAATATGAGAACAAGTGACGCCGCCTGGGTTTATGAGAATGCTTCCATCGGTACTTATGTTTTTGTGCATTACTAGGGACCTGCATGGAAAATAAAAACCGCAAAATCAGCAGAAGAAATTTTCTCAAATATTCCATGGAAGGTTCTCTTGGCAGCCTGTTTTTTTTAAGACCCTATTTAAATTCTGATCCCATCACTTTCATCAATCCCCCCTCACCACTATTGGGAAGAGTGTTTCATGATGATACCGTTATTTACAAAGCACCCTCATTTTCATCCGGCATTAAATACCATTTAAAGATGAATGATGTTCTGCCCCTAGAAAACCAATTGATCGGCGACCCGGTCAACGAGCATAGCAAACTATGGTATGAAGTGAGCGGTTATGGCTTTATGCCCGCAAACAGTATTCAATTGGTACGGCAGCAATTAAACAATCCGCGCAAACAAATCAACAATAGAGGGGAATTAGGGACCATCACCGTGCCATTCACGCAAGCCTGGAAAGCCAGTTCATCCAATACCGATTCTGAAAATTACCAGCTCTTTTTCTATGGCTCCAACCATTGGGTGAAAGGCATCTTTATAGATGAAAAAGGAGATACGTATTATAAGATCGTGGAGGATCGCTGGGGGGATGTGTATTACGTCACCGCGCAGCATATTTCAATATTTGAAGACAATGAACTGTTGCCGCTAGCCAGTAAGATCCCCATGGCAGACAAACATATCGACGTCAATATTCATGACCAGATGGTGATTGCCTATGAATACGGGAAACCGGTGTTCATGTCACAGGCATCCACTGGTGTGCTGGATGATGGAACGGATCTTTCCACCCCTCCCGGCGAGTATGAGGTCACCTACAAACGTCCCTCCCGTCACATGGTACATTCCGACAAGATCGGCATCAACGATAGCGAATTGTATGGTGTGCCGTGGGTAACCTATTTCACCAATACAGGCATTGCATTTCACGGCACGTACTGGCACAGTGATTTTGGCATTCAGCGCAGTCATGGTTGTGTAAATCTCCCCATTCCCGCTGCAAAGTGGATCTATCTATGGACGCAACCCACCGTTCCACCACGGCAGGATACTTATAAATCTAATCATGGCACCCGCGTAATCGTTACCTGATCAGTTTTATAGATTTTGTTAAGATTCATCCGGTAAAATTCCATTTAAAATCTGCACAAGTTAGAGGAATAAAATGAGCACCAAAGCCGTATTCGAAGGTTTGATATTCGATGAAAATGACAATCCAGTTGGCGCTGCCTACGTTGGGAACGAAGCCACCTATGTTGTGGACGATGATGGTTTCTTACGCCATATCCCCAGTGAACATATCGATAAACAGATCCTGGATTATCTTAAGAACCAAGTCTTGGAAAACAAAGATCTACTCACTGATCAGACAGCCAAAATGCTTGGGCAGGAAGATATTTTTACCCGCGCTGTGATCGAGAATCAACTGGAGGGGATTGATCAGCAAATGGATATGTTGTTGAACATCGGACTTTCGCCAAGTAACCGTGAATATCTCGGAATGATTGGATTCCGAATCAGGATCAACATTCACGGTGACATTCTTGAGATCGTTCAACCGGAAGCCGGTGAAGGCGATTAGTTCTGGTATGATATTATCCCTGCCATAGTACAATTAAATGCAGTACACACCAATGGATTGAGGGAACATGACATCCGAATTCATCATCAATGTAAATGAGCTTAATTTCGAGTATGAAGTGGTTTCCTATTCCATGAACACGCCAGTGGTGGTCGATTTTTGGGCAGATTGGTGCCAACCCTGCAAAACGCTCACCCCCATTCTCGAACAGATCATCCTGGAAGCAAGCGGCTCCATCCGTATGGCGAAAGTGAACATTGACCAAAACCCCAACCTGGCACTGCAATACGGTGTGCGCAGCATCCCCACCATCAAGGCATTTGTGCAGGGCGCGGTGGTCTCAGAATTCGTGGGAGTACAGCCACCTGAGCGCGTACGCTCTTTCATAGAACAACTCAGCCCACCCAGCCCAATTGATCTGGCGGTTGAGAAAGCCTCCAACTTGCTCACCAGCGGGAACTGGACAGATGCCGAATTGATCTTGCGTGAAGCGCTCAGCAGCAAACCCAACTCTCCTTCGGGATTATTGGGATTGTCCAAGTCCTTGCTAGCGCAGGGAAAATCCACCGAAGCATTGCAGCTTTTACGCGAATTCCCCGCCAGCCGCGAATTCAGCCGCGCAGAAAGTCTGCTTCCCCTCGCAGAAAGCATGGAAGATTACAGGTTGGATACGCTGCTTTCGGAGACGGTCAATGATGCCGCCTATCGCAACGCGCTGCGACTGGTGAGCAAAGGCAACATCCCCGCTGCTTTGGATGGGCTGCTGGATATTTTGCGCCGTGATAAACACTATGGCAGTGGAAAAGCTCATCAGATTGTGCTGAGTTTGTTGGAAATGCTCGGCGAAGAAAATACCCTCACCGCTGAATATCGCCGTGAGTTGGCAAACGTGCTGTTTTAATTCCAACTAGAAAATATCAATCCAGGATCAATTCACCCCAGGTCGTAGGATCCGTTAACTTCCTCGAGGCAATATTCGAAACCAAGCTCTGTTGTACGATCGCAGTGGCATCATCATTATCCGATACAGAGAATACGAAACCAAGGCGCATCCCCTCATGGGGTGTGATCTGTAGAACACTCCACGGAATACGGATCTCCACGCGGTAGAGTCCCAGAGTGCTGATCGAAACAACATCCACCTGGTCAGAGATAGACCCCTGCCTTTCAGCGGGGAACCATAGATAGGCTTCGCGCTTACCGCTGGTTGTACCCTTGCCTGGTGAAAAGCCAAGCTGGAAATCATCCCCATTGAGAGACGTGGAAGAAAAATCTCCCTGCAGATCGGTATCGATCAGCAGTTCAACACTATCTCCTTTAAAGAGCAGCTCTCCGCTGGCATTTTGAACATATTCCTCATCCTTTACTTTCACGCCAACATACAAAAAGCTCTCATCCCATCCAAGAATAAAGGAAGCTTCCAGATCTGAATCATCATCCCAATCCTTAAGCCCGTAGACGATATAGTAAGCTGGATACGCAATGGTGTTTTGCTTCCAATCCCCCCAATCGCCATCCATCACCGGCTTTTTGGATAGATATTTCGCCATAACATGCTGCGCGCTTCGTTCCATCTGCTGAATGGTGGAGGTTTCCTCCAGAGTGGGTGAAACTGGCGTGGAAGAATCCGGCGCAGTGGTAGCACTGGGCAAAACCTGCTGTGATTCTCCAGGTGTTTGGGTGGGGTAAGAAGCAAACAGGGCAGTCAGAGTCTGTGCAGGTTGGTTGAAAAGGCTGGTGGGCTCTGCCTGCTGGGAAATCGGGAAGTTGCAGGAAACCAATAAGAATAGCATGGTAAAAACGGCAATCAACTTTTTGCTCATATAGCTTTTCACTCCCTTAATTGTTAATATAT
The DNA here is from genome assembly GCA_003446605.1 of Anaerolineaceae bacterium. Taxonomy (GTDB): domain Bacteria; phylum Chloroflexota; class Anaerolineae; order Anaerolineales; family Anaerolineaceae; genus UBA4781. The sequence goes on along the minus strand of DMDF01000163.1, from coordinate 2,721 downwards.
TATCACAATCAAAAAGAGTTACATATTGTGTAAAACAGCTATGCTTTCAAGACGCGGGTAGGATAGCATGAAGGTCAAATGGTGCCTTTACAAACCCAAGACAGAAAAAAGGGCAGCAATGCCACCCCTCCATCACAGATTAAAAAAAGGAATTATTGATTTTTAAATTTCTCGATTTCCCCTTCGACTTCTTCAGCGCCTTCTGCATAGAATTTTTCTTCATCGGGTTCCAACTCTTTAAGCAGTCGTAGGAACTCCCCCGCATGAACTCTCTCTTCATCAGCAATATCTTTTAACACCTCGATCGCTAATTTGTTGTCGGTCGATTCAGCGAGTTGCATGTAGAGTTGAATGGCTTCATATTCTGCAGAAACCATGAAGCGGATCGCTCGGATCAATTCTTCGTCATTCAACTTGCGATCATTTGCAAGTCCAGAAAATGGGTTTCCAAAATCAGGCATCTTTGTTTGTCTCCTCTCAATTTCTAAGAATGCTTTGTTATTTCTTTTCTTTTTAAAGCATAGAAACCAGCCCAAACAATAAATATCTCTGTTTGAGCTTCCATTCTCGCTTTTGCAGAGCAATTATAGCACGCTTGATTTCATCAAAGTTTGATCCTGTTGAAAGACCTAAATTTTTTCTGGATAATATCGCTGCTCATGAACATTGATGACTTATATTCTCTTTAACCTGTGTGGATTGGCTACTTATGTGTGACAAAATAATTTTCACTATTAAAAATCACTTAATAGGGTTTTTGTCGTCTTTTTCCATACTCTTATTCAAATTCAATTCTTTCCTTACGAACAGCACAATACATAAAACCAATGAAATCAACGCCAAGATATCCTGAAGACCCATGCCGATATGTTTCAGATCAGCGTAAACCATCCATGGCCAGGAAATCATATCTGATGGTATCCCTATCAATGGAGAAAAAACTTCTTGCTTTCCAATGATGTTCCTGTGAATATAGCCACCGGCACTGTAGACCAGTCCAGTAATACAATACGTAAGAAGTATGTACTTAGCAAACCGCATGATTGTTTTCATCGACTGTACCACCTCCAGTTTAGTTAGATCAACAGTAAACAAGGCAATAAAGACTTAGGCAATGTTGTTTTTCCTGTTTGACAAACGGAAGATTGCAAGCAGAAAGCAAATATAAGAAAAAGCTTTTTCTTCATAGTGCTTTATATTTTTACAATTATTAATATCGTATCACAACCGCGCAAGGACTACCATGCTTTCAAAATGGTAGGTCTGCGGAAACATATCGAACATGGCAATATTCTCAACAATGAATCCCTTTTCAACCAATCGGCGGATATCTCTTGCCAGGGTGGCGGGGTCACAGGAAATATACACCAATGTTGGGATGCCACTTTCAGCTAAGGTATCAATGACCTTGACGTGCAACCCCGCTCGCGGAGGATCGCATACTACCAGATCCGCTTCTATATCCAAAGAAGGAAGAACTTGTTCAGCCAGACCTTCATACAAGGTAACGTTGTCAAAATCATCTAAATTAATGACGAAATCGTGGCAGGCAAGCGCATTGCTTTCGATAGCGGTCACCTGCTGCACTTCCGGCGCCATAAAGCGGGAGAAGAGACCTGCCCCACTGTATAGATCCAGCACCCTTCGCGGTTTTTTCCGTGCCAAAATATCCAGGAGCCTTTGCACCATTTTCTCCGTGATGCAATCATTCACCTGGAAGAATGCCCCGGCGGAGAGATGAAAAGGAATATCCAAAATGGTCATCACAATGGCGTCATCCCCACTGAGGACGACCGTGTCATTGCCCACCCGATGCACCATGGAAATAGGCATATCCACCGCGATCTCCGGCAGCTCGGCACCCTCTCCTTGCAATAGCACCAGCAGGTCTTCCTCACGATTCTGGCGCACCTCGATGCGCGTGATGCCAGAATCCGCTTCCAGGGTAAGGTACTGCCAGAATTGCGCAATGGCTGGCATGGGCAGCAGGCAGCGGGTGAGCTCGAAAACAGCCTGGGAATTTCGTTTCATCAGTCCCAATTTCCCATCCGGAAGTGGATGGAATTGCATCACATTGCGGTACCCAAAAGGCAGATCGGAGGAAAAAACTTCGATTTCCGCAACGGAGTCCAGATGCCCGATGCGGGTTAATTGGTCCTTCAATATTTCTTTCTTGAGTTGAACCTGCGCTTCGTATTGGATATGCTGGTACTGGCAACCGCCGCACACCCCAAAATGGGGACAGGGCGGTTTGATGCGTACCTGCGAGGCAGTCAACACCTCAAGCGCTGCGGCGCGCGCATACTTCTGTTTATCCTCCACAATGCGGATGGACACCTTTTCGCCGGGGATGACATCGGGAATAAAAACTGCCCGACCGTCTGCTAAGCGGGCAAACCCATCACCACCATAAGCCAGTTTGTCAATCATAACTTCGTACTTTGGTTGATTTTCCATTTTATAAATCATACTTGAAGAATCGGAATTTTGACAATCGATCAATTTAGTGGGCATGTTTCTATACATGCCGAAACAATAAAGGCGGGAAAGAATCCCGTCATCACTTTTTTCGTAGGGCACGTTTCTATACGTGCCCGAAACAATAAAGGGGAGGAAAGAATCCCGTCATCAATTTTTTCGTAGGGCACGTTTCTATACATGCCGAAACAATAAAGGGGAGGAAAGAATCCCGTCATCAATTTTTTCGTAGGGCACGTTTCT
>DMDF01000098.1 GCA_003446605.1 Anaerolineaceae bacterium | reverse complement strand
TTTCTTTCTCGGTCTGACCAACAGTAACTGGCATGGTTTATTTCAATATATAGGCATAGGGGGTCTGGTATTATTAGCCGGCTTTTTTGTTAATCGCCTTTCCGATGCGTTAATGCAAAGCTACATATTTCGTATTTCTTTCCAGGCCCTTGTTCAATCAGGGAGTGGAAGTTTATTCGTTTACCTAGTGCTGCCATATCTACTCGAAGGAATACTTATTGGTGCACTGTTTGGCGGAATTACACAAAGGAGTCAAAGGAGTGTTCCTATGAAATCGATATCCTTAGAAAAGTAAGGTCAACCTACTGCCTCGGATGAGAGGCATCAGTTTTCTTATTGTCAAAAAATCAATAATCTGAAGTGAATTTCAGAGGAGGCTTTCTTTATGAACAGCACTTCTACTTCAATGCGCCTTAAGCACTTTCAAACCTATATTAACAAAGCAACCTTTCCAAAGCTCTTACTCCTCCTCTTTATTACCTCTTTTATTATTCATCTAAGTATTGTTACCATTTTTATTAATCAACCCATTGCCCTGGATGATATGTTTCAGTATGATATGCTCGCGAGATCATTGAAGGAAGGAAATGGCTTCAGATGGTATTCCAAAGCAGACGTTGAAATTCTCCGCCCATATTATTCTCAATTTCTCGATATAGATCACCTTTCCTTTCCGGATCAGGGATTACAAACTTCCTTTCGTGCTCCAGGCTACCCCTTTTTTCTGGCACTCTTATATTTCTTTGTGCCAGAGTCCTTCCGCTTTGTCCTTGCTCGTCTCGTACAGGCTGGGTTGGCTGCGGCTCTTGCTCCTCTTGTAGCAATACTTGGTTATCAACTGGATTTTTCAAAAAGAGTTTGTATTCTGGCTGGTGTCGGTATGATTTTTTACCCAATCCTTTTATTTTATCCCATCGGGTTGGCATCTGAGAATCTCTATATTGTACTTGGATTGTTGTCCATCATTTCTATTATTTATTCAATTAGAAAGAATTCCTGGGTGTGGATTCTATTGGCGGGTTTAATATGTGGCATAACCATGTTTACACGCTCGATTTTCGCGGTTTTTACCCTGTTTTCAGGGATATGGATTAGCCGTTATAGTCCACTCCGGAAGAAAGCTGGCCTGGTTTTTTTATTGGTCGCCTTTGGTGTTTGTCTCCCCTGGAGTGTTCGGAACTCTGTTATCATGAAAAAACCTGCTTTCGTGGAAAATAGTTTAGGGTATAACCTTTTTATCGGCTACCACCCGGAAGGGGACGGGGGTTTTGTTTCACAGATTGCAATTATCCCCATGAATATTCTGGATGATGGAGAACGTGATCGTTTATGTATGCAGCAAGCTATTGAATTCATTCGCAATGATCCATTTGAAGCAGGGCGCAGAGTATTTGCAAGACTAATCAAATTAATAGGACCGGAAGACCGGGAATTCTTTTATTTTTATAGCAATGATGTAATTGGAGCAATTTCTCAACCCTGGTTGGCTCTTATATATTCACTTTTAGTAATACCTTGGGGATCCCTTTTGATACTTGGGGTGGCAGGGCTTTGGCAAACAAGGAACAACAAAATGATTGCTTTGATTATCATATTTTTAACCTGTTATGGATTACCACATTTATTTATTATCGCAGAACCACGGTTTCATTTAGCTTTTGTTCCTGTTCTGATGCCTTTTGCTACTTTTACACTGCATTCAAAAAATAGATTTCGATGGGACCAATTGTTTCGAAGAGAAAACACAATTTTCGGCATATTTCTATTACTTCTGATTTGCGTTTTTATTCTTGGTTTCACGTCGAATTTTTCCAAATTGATATTGATAATGAGTGAAGGTGGAAATAAGTTGTTTTTTTCATATTGAAATCAAGTCAAACGGGTCAGGAATCGTGTCAGATGGCTTTGACTAATTCTGGTCCTGTATTCCCCAACAGCTACGATGGGAATTCTTTTCTATAGTGCGGTTTTGTTATTCCTGTGAACAACCGCTCTAACTTCAACAAAAGGAAATAATTTACTCGAATGAAATTAAAAAAACTTTCAAACTCTACTTTTCAGTAGTCTAACAAATTACTAATATATTTAATGCATAAATGCTCTTATACTCAACATCTACAGAGAGAAGATTGAGCATGAAAAAATATTCGTATTTAATTATAGGGGGCGGTATCGCTGCCAATGCAGCTATCAGTGGTGTACGAAAAAAAGACGCAACAGGCTCTATTGGTGTTTTAACCGATGAACCATACCGTCCCTACAGCCGCCCACTGCTTTCAAAAGGGTTATGGAAAAACACTTCCGAGGAAAAATTATGGTTCTCGAATGATGAGAAAAATGTGGATATTCTTACGGACCACATGGTCGTTAAGATAGATCCCGCATCTCACTCTGTAATGACAAGCACGGGTGAGATCTTTAATTACAATACACTCCTCATTGCAACCGGAACCATGACTCGCGAGCTGCCTTTTGAAGATAAAGAGATCATTTATTATCGGGATTATGCCAGCTACTTGAAATTGAAAGCCCTCAGCGAAAAGAAAAGTGAATTTGCAGTTGTGGGAGCAGGTTTTATTGGTTCCGAGATTGCTGCCGCTTTAGCTATGAACGGTAAGAAAGTTGTGCTCATCGAATCGGGTGCTGGTATCGGCTGGCGCGTTTTTCCCAGCGAGATCGTTTCTTATTTAAATGAATATTATGCATCCCATCACGTACAGGTTCTGACAGGTGTGACCATAGAAGATATTAAACTCGTTGATGATCGGCACCACATCCTTTTCGGATCAGGAAAAATATTGGATGTGGATGGTGTGGTCGCCGGGGTGGGTGTGAAAGCGAATAGCGGATTAGCAGAAGTTGCGGGGTTAGCCGTAGGGGATGGGGTAAAAGTGAACTCCTATTTAGAGACATCTGTGCCGGATATCTTCGCGGCTGGGGATGTGGCAGCCTTTCATTCGCCAGCATTAGATAAGATTATACGTGTCGAGCATGAGGATAATGCGGTTAGCATGGGTACAATCGCCGGAGAAAATATGGCAGGTGGAAATCTTGAATATGACTACATTCCTATGTTTTATTCCGACCTGTTTGATATAGGGTATGAAGCGGTTGGAACCATTGATGCAAGATTGGATATATTTGTAAATTGGGAGGAAACCTTCAAAAAAGGAGTGATCTATTATTGCCAGGATGGATTCATTAAAGGGGTATTGCTGTGGAATGAATGGGGAAAAGTGGATCAAGCTCGCGAATTAATAAGAGAGCAGAAATGGATCGATAAAAACCATCTCAAGGGCTTGATTGCGTGATCTCACGAAAACATGAATTCCTGATGAAATAATAAGCTACTCTGTTGGAAAATCAGGGAACCAGAATCCCTCGACCTGGTAAGGTGCTTCAGGTGCGAGAACTAAGCGCATGGATAATTTCCCTCCACTGAATTGGATGGCGTAGTATGACACCAGATACCCATCTTCCAATGTGGTTTGTTGGTAAGTTAGGTCTTGGTATTCCCCCAACGTATTAAAAATGGATTGCTGAATGGATGTGAAGGTGGATTCATCGATCGCTGAGAGCATTTTCTCTGAAAAATCGCGTTGGAAACTTGTGTAATCATCATTGAGCAGGCTTGTCAGAATATTTTCAGCCATCGGTTGGCTGATACTTTGGATGTCTTCAGGTACTTCGGTCGTTTTCGATTGACACGCAGTTAAAAACAGGAAAAACAGCAATAAAAGAATTTTTTGCTTCATGGTTTCTCTCTAGGCTAATCAATTATAGGGCATAACATCTCGAATTCGTAGATAACAAAGTTAATCCTTCAATGTTAGCGGAAAGCAGCCAATATCATCGTTAGGATGGCAACGAAAGCAACCAGCAAGATCCCATAACGGATAACCTTCCCCAGTACTTTGCCTTCCTTCCCAGCCAATCCAACGGTGGAACATCCCACGATCACTTTGGCAGGGGCAAAGATGCTGCCGAGTGCTCCACCGGCAGATTGTGCTGCCAGAATGAGGGTTACATCCAAACCCATCAATTGAGCGGTTTGCATGTGCAGTTTTGTGAACAGGATGTTGGAATTATTGTTGCTGCCTGAAATGAAAGCGCCTAACGCTCCAATGAAGGGAGTGATGGCTGGGTACAGTTTTGCACTAACCAGATTGCTTAACCCCTGCGCAAGAAGGGTGATCATACCAGTGTGGCTCATGATCACTGCCATACTAACCGTGAAAAAGATGGCAATACTGGTTTTTACCCCACTCTTTTTTACACTTTGAATGATTGCATTGCGTGATTCTTTGTTAAGATAGTTCTTGCGTGAATAAAGGATGTAGGCAATCACGGAGGCTACCAACAAAATCATGCTTGGATGAGTGAAAATTCGGATGGTGCGACCATATTCGGAAGGGGTGACCCATCCCAGATTGGAGACGATCTGCGGGAAAAGATAGGTCAGCTTGACCTGTCCCAAGAATTGATTCAAGGGTTTGATCAGGTTGACGGCGAACGATAACAACACCAGAATGAGATATACGCTCAATGACAGCAGTACGGAGGGTTTATCTGAACTCGCGGTTGAAGGGTGGTTCTCACCCTTTCTAATAATGCCGGCTCGTACCAGTAAAAAGGTAACCCCCAACGCTGCCATGGACGCACCGGTAGCGGCGACTGTCCATAAACCGTGCGTGGCGAGCCAGTACTGCGTTCCACCCAGAACAAACCCGATGAGCAGGATGAAAGGCAGATTCTTGATGACTGCTTTAAAACCCGAATGAATGTGGGCAATCAAAATACCGCTGAGAATGGCAGCACCTCCCAGAAGGATGGCTGTATCGGGCGCCAGCACCGCGCCCGGGTAATCGCTCAATGCCATCATGGTTTGGAAGGAAGAACCCATGGAACCAAAGGTAACTGCCCAACCGTGCCCGATGCTTGCCATCACAACTGCGTCCATGGGGCTGATGCCCAATCCCATCAACAGCGGTGCAGTGACGGCTACCGGGACCCCAAATCCTCCCAGCCCTTGTAGAAAGGAAGAAAACAGCCATGAAAGAAGCAACACCTGGATGACCTTATTGGAGGTGAGGTTTGAAAGAGCCCCGCCAATTACATTTACAGCTCCGGCATAGTTGGAGATGTGGAAAAACAGCAGTGCCATCCAGATGATCAATAACACATCACCAGCCAGAAAAACCGCTTTGAAATGGGCGTACCCGATGAGCGGAATGTTTGCCCCAAAGAAAGCAAATGCGATCACCAGCGTGTAGATCCAGCTGGCAAAGCTTGCTTTACTGCCGCTCCATCTTTTTCCGATCATCAAGAATAAGAACAGTAAAAGAGGAGAGAGGGATAAAAGCCAGCTGATGATATTGAGTTCCATACCGTTTCCTTCTTTAATAATAATATTGAAAGCCGCAAACGATTATAAAGGGATTCATATCGGTAGAGGGAAAAAAGAACACAATCGTTCATTATTTAGGAAGAGACATTCCAAAGTGCTAGTTACCTGTCTCAGCGGACAACACGAAATATCTGTGATTGAATTTTAGTAGGACATTAGCTTTTTTTGTAGACCCATTTCCCCTGCACCATGGTTGCCTGGACTTCCAGCTCGCGGTTGAAAATGGTTAGGTCTGCATCAAAGCCCTCGCGGATAAAACCCTTGCAATCTGCGAGATGAAGCGCCTTTGCCGGGTTTCGGGTTACCATGGGCAGTGCCTGGATCAGGTCCATATGACAGAATTGCATGACGTTTTTCAATGCCCTCTCCAGGGTGAGGGTGCTGCCAGCCAGTGAGCCATTGGCGATGCGGGCTTCCCCATCTACCACAGTGACTTCCTGACCGCCCAGATCGTATCTTCCATCCGCTAGACCGGCAGCACGCATGGCATCCGAAATGAGGATGGTTTTATCAGCTCCCTTCAAACGCACCACCAGATCAACGATGGCAGGATGCAAATGGACACCATCCACGATGATGTGGGCGGAGATACGAGGTTCTGATAATATTCCACCGACCGTACCGGGTTCGCGATGGTGTAATCCCAACATTCCATTGAAAAGATGGGTGGCGTGCCGTGCACCAAGATCAGCGGCATGCATGACCTGATCGTAACTGGCGTTGGAGTGTCCTATTGCAATTTCAACATCATTGTAGATACAGTATTGAATGAACTCATCCATACCCTCGATTTCGGGGGCGATGGTGACCATTTTCACTATGCCGGTTTCGATCCAGCGACGGTATTCCTGTTCCTGGGGCGGTCGAAAATAGGCGGGGTTTTGCGCGCCTTTGTAGGTAATGTTAATATAGGGACCTTCGATATGGGCACCGACCAGAGTCGCCCCCGGAAGGGATAAGTGGGACTCTCGAATGGTGGAGAGTGCAGCATCGATGCTGTTTTCTTCGGCAGTCATGGTGGTAGCAAGAAACGAGGTAACTCCATGATTGGCGAGGAAAGTGCTCATCTGGTTCAACGAATTTTGTTGGGCGTCCATGGCATCCGCTCCCATTCCGCCATGGGTATGGATATCCATTAAACCAGGAGTGATGATCATATCCTGCGCATCGAAAAAAGTCGTGTCTTTTTTTTCGTTTCCCCTGGTGGGATAAATCGCATGAATTTTCCCATCTTTTATTTCAATAGTTTGATCGGGCAGAAGTTTATCTGGAGTGTAGATATTTGCATGTATGATTTTATTTAACATGCATCAATTATACAAAGGAATCGAAAAATCGGAAAATGTCGCTGGTGTTTTCTGAGAAAGGTCTCATTTGTTCCGAAAATAGGAGTTTTTGCTCTGCATTCTTGTTAGAAAAATATAAATAAAGGTTGCATTTTAGCAATCACAAAATTGAAAAACTTTCCCTATGGTAAAATTGTTTCTTAGTGTGTTTTTTAAAAAAAGTAATTATATTTTCTGGAGGTAACAATGACAGATAACAAATGGGTTTACCTTTTCAACGAAGTAGAAGCTGCGGAAAAGTATGCCGGTGATTGGGACGGCGTCCGTGGTTTACTGGGTGGAAAAGGAGCGAACCTGGCGGAAATGACCCGCATCGGCATGCCGGTTCCACCATTCTTTACGGTAACCACCGAAGGTTGTAATGCCTTCCTGGCGAACAATGGGGAATTCCCCGCGGGTATGTGGGAACAAATGGTAACGGCACTCAAGGAAGTTGAGAAAGCTGCCAATAAGGAATTTGGTAACCCCAAGAATCCTCTGCTGGTCTCCTGCCGTTCAGGCGCAAAGATGTCTATGCCCGGTATGATGGATACCGTATTGAACATCGGTTTGAACGATGAAACAGCCAAGGGTATGGTGGAATTAACAAAAAACGAGCGGTTTGTTTACGATGCATACCGCCGTCTTATTTCCATGTTTGGTTCTGTGGTGCTCGGAATTTCGGATGAGCATTTCGAAAAAGTCCTGGATGAACTAAAAAAGGAAAAGAATACCAAAGCGGATACGGACCTGGATGCAGCCGCATTGAAAGAACTGGTGGAAAAGTTCAAGAAGGTTACTCGTGAAGCTAAGGGTTTTGACTTCCCGCAGGATCCCCTGGAACAGATTAAGTTAGCTACTGAAGCCGTTTTCAAATCCTGGAACAGTAAACGTGCTATTGACTATCGCAAAGCAGCGGATATTCCTGATGATCTGGGCACAGCTGTCAATGTTGTTACCATGGTATTTGGAAATATGGGCTGGAATTCTGGTACGGGTGTTGCATTCACTCGCAACCCTTCTACCGGTGATGTAATGTTATATGGTGAGTATCTGTTGAACGCTCAAGGTGAGGATGTTGTGGCAGGTATTCGCAACACCGAAAAGATCGAGACCATGGGCGATAATCTCCCCGAAGCCAATAAACAGTTCCGGGAAATTACTGCAAAGCTGGAAAAACATTACCGCGATATGCAGGATGTTGAGTTTACCATCGAGAATGGCAAACTGTGGATGTTGCAAACCCGTAACGGGAAGCGAACCGCCCGAGCTGCTGTCAAGATCGCAGTTGATATGGCAAACGAAGGCTTGATCACCAAGCAAGAAGCGGTTTTACGTGTTACCCCCACACAAGTTGATACCTTGCTTCACCCTCAATTCATGGGTGAGACCAAACAGAAAGCCCATGATGATGGGCTGTTCTTTGCCAGTGGTGTCAATGCATCTCCGGGTGCGGCAGTTGGGCAGATCTATTTTGATGCCGATACCGCTGAAAAGATGGCTAAGGAAAAAGGTCAGGATGTGATCATGGTGCGACCATTCACAAAACCTGATGATGTTCATGGTATGTTAGCTGCTAAAGGTATCCTCACCAGTGAGGGTGGTGCAACCTCGCACGCAGCAGTCGTGGCACGCCAATTTGGTGTACCGTGTGTAGTAGGCGCTTCTATGGTTAATATCGATATGGAAAAGCGTGAGATGGAAGTGGATGGTGTGGTTGTCAAAGAAGGGGATTGGATTTCTATTGATGGTGGTTCTGGTGAAGCCTTCATTGGCAAACTGGATATGGCTGCCCCCTCTCTGGAAGAACAGACTGATCTAATGACCTTGCTAACCTGGGCAGATGATATCTGCGCACAGGATGGTATTCGGGATGTACCTCAAGGTTGGCCTACTCGTGGTTTGCAGGTTTGGGCAAATGCTGACTACCCCAAGGATGCTCGTCGAGCTCGCTCGTACGGAGCCAAAGGTATTGGTCTATGCCGCACCGAGCACATGTTTTTTGAACAGGTACGCTTGCCGATCGTGCAGCGCATGATCCTTGCGAAATCATCGGAAGAGCGCACTACTGAATTAGATAAACTGCTGCCTTATCAACGTTCCGACTTCGAAGGTCTGTTTGAGGCAATGGATGGATATCCAGTTATTATCCGTTTGATCGATCCCCCATTGCATGAATTCCTACCCTCAGAAGAAACACTGCTGGAAGAGGTTATCACTATGCGTGTCAAAGGTGAAACCAAAGGACTGGCAGAAAAGGAGGAATTACTCGCAAGCGTGCGTAGCATGCATGAATCGAACCCAATGATGGGGTTGCGCGGTGTCAGACTCAGTATTGTGATGCCCGAAATCGTTGAGATGCAAGTGAGAGCTATCTTTGAAGCTGCAGCAAACATGACGTTGAAAGGTATCGTTGTGAAACCTGAGATCATGATCCCATTGACCGGACATGTGAATGAACTCAAAGCTATCCAACCTCGCTTGATTGAAATTGCCAAAGATGTCATGAAAGAAAAAGGCGTAGATTTTACCTATAAATTCGGCACGATGATCGAGATCCCACGTGCGGCTGTTACCGCGAAAGAGATCGCCGAAGTCGCTGAATTCTTTTCCTTTGGAACGAACGATCTTACCCAGATGACCTTTGGCTACAGTCGTGATGATGCAGAACGCAACTTCCTGGTCACCTACGTGGAACAGGGCATTCTACCCAAGAATCCCTTCCAGACCATTGACCAAGACGGTGTTGGCGCGCTGATGAGCAATGCAGTAACGGCTGGTCGTGAGACTCGCGTGGATCTGGAAGTAGGCATTTGCGGCGAACACGGTGGCGACCCTGCTTCAATCGAATTCTGCCATACCATCGGTCAGAACTATGTAAGTTGTTCACCTTTCCGTGTGCCGGTTGCCCGTCTGGCAGCTGCGCAAGCGGCACTCAAATACGCCAAGAAATAAAGTAGAAATTTCACAGAAATGAAAAGAGCGGCTGATCCAGCCGCTCTTTTTTATGGGATGCGCGTATAAACCAATTTGTAGATATTCAGAAATTCGATGATTTGCTTCAGATAAGTTTGCGTCTCATCAAAGCGGATGACCTCCACGAACAGGTCTGGATCACCTTTTGAAAGGGTCATCCATTCATACGCATTACCCGGACCACCATTATAGGCAGCCATAGCTGCCAGAATATTCCCATCTAGATAATCGATTTGCTGGCGGAAGTAACGTGCTCCGAGGGTAATGCCAACTTCTGCCCGAAGCAAATCTTCGGTCTGGTAATTTGCTGGCCATCCGTAGCGATCTGCGATTTCCTTTCCTGTTGCGGGCATGATCTGTGCGATACCCTGTGCTCCTGCCGCGGAAGAGATAAAAGGTTCAAACAGGCTCTCCTGTCTTAATAGGGAGAACAAAATTAGGGGGTGGATATCTTGCTCGTTGGCGGCGTTGACTACCATATTACGGAAATAAGCTCCGAAACGGATATGGGTGAAATAGATGGGGGCAGTTAATGAAGTTAAATCATCCATGCCGGCAAGGTTGAGCAGATCGCGACAGGCAATGATAGCTGGCTTGTAAAAACCCAGTTCGTAGAAATAGTTCATCAGCAAGTAAGTATTGAGGGGGTCGCCCCTTTGTTCCACGCGGATAGCTTCAAATTCCTCGCTGGCAAGATCGTAGAGACCCAATTCCCAGTATTGTTTTCCCCTGATGATCCTTGGGTTGTTTGCTAGAGAACCAAGACCTTCCAAACTGGTACCTTCTGGGATGGTGAAAGTATGTATAAGCCACTGCTGTGCTTCTGTTTTTTCGGCTTCCAGGTCATATCCCATTTCGTATGGTGCGGTAATGGCAGTTGTATCGCGTCCATTGAGTAGATCCCCTGCTCGAATACCATAATAATCGGTTGGATCAGCGCTTTCTGCCAGTTGCCAGGTGGAGATCGCTTCACCCTCTTCTCCCATTTGCTGGTAGGTCTTACCTAACCATAGATATGAACTGGCTTTTTCTCCAGAGGTGGCTGCCAATCCAAGACAGCGTTGAAAAGTGTTCAGCGCTTCTTCATATTTCTCCAGCCGGTAATAACTGATCCCTGTGAGGAACAATGCATGATAGCTGTAATCATAGGTTGGATATTCGTTTATGAGACGTGCCCACACCTGAGCAGCTTGTTCCAGTTCGTCATTATATTCAAGCGCACGACCAGCAGTATAAAGGAAATATGGTGCATAGCTGGATTGAGGTGAACGGGTCACGAACTCAAGGCGTGTTTGGACGGAGGATTGATAATCATCAATATCCGCATAAGCATCTCCAGGAGTATTCCAGTAAATGAATGCAATTTCTTCCCAGGCATCATCCCAAAATTGGTTGTTCGGGTAATGATCGATCAGCGTTTGATAGGCATCAATAGCTTGCAGATATTCTCCATTGTAATAATGACTTAATCCTTTGAAATAATAAACGGATCCATCATGATCGGGATTGGTTGCCAGGTAACGGTCGAAAGCCTGGATGGCATAGTAATACGAACCTGCGTAATAATCTACCAGACCGCGGGCGTATTCATCCACGGGGAATCCATTGGTTACCAGAATACTCAAACTGGTGAAACTGTCATACGCCATTGGGTAGTTCAATACGGTCTCTAAAAACTTGGTATTCGCTTGGTCGGTCAATCCAAGGGTCAGATATGCTTGCCCTGCCAGCAGGTCAGCGCTGGCGCGCTGGTAATCGGTATTAGCCAGATCATAAGCGGATTGGTAATACTGAATGGCAGTGGTGAGGTCTTCCAGAGCGGCATATTCCTGCCCGATCAGCAGGTTAATGGCAGCTGCATCCGGGGCGGGATCAGCTTGAATGGCTTGTTGCAGGGCAACAATGGCGCCATAATGATCTCCGGCGAGGGATGCGTTCTCTGCTTGGAGCTGTAAAACATAGGCATCCATAATACCGGGGCGCATGGTTTGAAACTGCGCATAGGCGTTTGATGCTTGCTGGTACTCCTCTTGTTCGCCATAACAGGTCCCCAATAGAAAATAAGTGTTGGTAACCACAGCAGTTTGGTTGAACTGCCCCAGCACACGGGTGAAGGCATCTATTGCAGAGGGATAATTGCGTTGAGCCATATAGACTCTACCCATCCCATACAGTGCCAATGCTTTTTCTTCCATATCCTGGCTTTGTTCGTATGCCAATGTGTACTCTAGCAGTGCATTCTCCAGGTCACCGCCGAATAAATAAGCATCTGCCTGTTCGATACGGATTTCTGGTGCGAGAGTGGGAGTGGCTGTTGGAGAAGGGATTTCATTATCAAGTGAAGAATCCAAGTCCTGTTGGGCTAAATTATCATCGCGGCTGCCGTTGCTCATCTCTGGAGATAGCAGAGAACAGGAAGGTTGGAGTATCATGATCCCCAGGAGTAGAAATGTGAAAATTTTTTTCATGTGATGTTCCTTTACTACAGTTTGTGGTGGGTTCTTTGACAAACCATAGATTACATGCTACACTTGAGCGGTAAAAATCTCTGGCGCTCTCCGAGGAGGGCGCTTTTTAGTGAGCGCTTCATGAGAACGATTGAATGGGATGTAAATAAACAATATTTAAAGATCATTGATCAGCGTCAACTTCCTGAAAAATTCGAGTACATCAATCTAGATAATTATAAAGCAGTTGCAGAAGCAATTCGTTCTATGGCAGTCAGGGGTGCACCGGCAATTGGTGTAACCGCCGCCTACGGGTTGGTGTTGGCTGGCTTTCAATCCAGCGCTACAAACCCCAACGATCTATTTACCGATCTGCAAACAGCCGCAAAAGTATTGGAAGATGCTCGCCCAACTGCTGTGAATTTGCCCTGGGCACTAAAAAGGATGCTGGCAACGGTATCCAACTCAGATGGCACAGTTTTAAACCTGCAGCAAACTTTGTTGCAGGAAGCAGATGCGATGGCAGAAGAAGATATCCAGGTGAATAAAGCCATTGCCGCACATGGCGCTGCACTAATCGAGGATGGGGATACCATCATTCATCACTGCAACACCGGCGCGCTTGCAACGGTAGATTGGGGTACTGCACTGGGAGTGATCCGCTTCGCATTTGAGCAGGGGAAACATATCCATGTGCTGGTGGATGAGACTCGTCCTCGGCTTCAGGGTGCTCGTCTGACTGCATGGGAGTTGACCCAGCTTGGCATTCCTTTTGATATTATTTGTGATAATGCCGCTGGATATTTTTTAAGTACTGCACAGGTCCAAAAGGTTTTCTTTGGCGCAGATCGCGTGGCTGCCAATGGCGATGTCGCCAATAAAATAGGTTCGTATATGTTGGCTTTAGCAGCCAATGATAATCATATTCCTGTCTACAGTGTTTTCCCGACATCCACAGTGGATCTTTCTATTCAGAACGGGAAACAAATTCTCATTGAAGAACGCGAACAGGATGAAGTATTAGCGTTAACCTTGAAGGGACGGCGTGTAACACCGGAAGGGGCTTCTGCACGTAACCCTGCTTTTGATGTCACTCCGGCACGATTGATCAGCGCATATATTACAGAATTGGGTATCGTTGAGCAGCCATTTTCCACAAAATTTACAGAATATCTTCAAAAGATAGAAGATTGAGGAGTAAAGATGTCGATAATATGCACGGGTTCCATTGCCTATGATTACCTTATGTCCTTCCCCGGTTATTTCAAAGATCACATCATCCCTGACAAATTAGATTCGATCAGCCTTTCATTTTTAGTGGATTCGATGGTTCGTCAGCGCGGGGGAACCGGTCCCAATATTGCGTATAATCTGGCGCTGCTAGGAGAATCCCCGAAATTAATGGGAACCGTGGGAGAGGATTTTGAAGATTATCGTGCCTGGTTGGAAACGAAGGGTGTGGACACATCTTTAGTGAAAGTGATCCCTGGAGAATACACTGCTTCATTCTTTGCGAATACGGATCTTGGAAATGCACAGATCGCAAGTTTCTATACCGGGGCAATGGCTTTTTCGAAAGATCTCAGTATCAAGGATGTGGATAAAGCATCCATCGATCTGGTGATGATTTCACCCAATGACCCAACCGCCATGATCCGCTATGTACGCGAATGTATCGAGCTGGGAATCCCCTATTTGTTCGATCCGGGGCAGCAGGTGGTTCGTGTTGACCCCCATGATATTGCCGAAGGTATCCAGAGTGCACAGAGTGTTTTTATTAATGAGTATGAATTTGAATTGATCCAGAAACACACTGGTTTGACAGCACGTCAGGTTATGGATTCGGTGGATTATTTGGTTGTTACCTGTGGTGAATGTGGTTCAGATATTTATGTTAAAGAGGAACAATTCCACATTCCCAGTGTTGAACCCCAATCGATAGCTGATCCCACCGGGGTGGGAGACGCCTTCCGTGGTGGATTTCTACGGGCAAAGCGCCTGGGTTTGGATTGGCAGACCGCAGGTCAAATGGGCGCTTTAGCCGCTACCTACTGCCTTGAAAAAAGGGGAACACAAAATCATACTTATACCATTCAAGAATTTATTTCTCGCTATAGAACCTGTTTTGATGACCAGGGAAAATTGGATTCTCTGTTACAATCAACTTTTTGAAGAAAGGAATTGATCCATGTCTGAATTTGATGTAAAAGATATAAATCTAGCCGAAGGTGGCAATTTGAGGATGGATTGGGCAGAGCGGGAAATGCCCGTACTTCGGCTGATTCGCGAAAGATTCGAGAAGGAAAAACCACTAAAAGATATACGTGTATCTGCATGTTTACATGTAACCACCGAGACCGCCAACCTGATGAAAACTTTACAAGCTGGTGGAGCTGATGTGCTTCTGACAGCTTCCAACCCCCTTTCAACTCAGGACGATGTGGCTGCTGCCCTGGTTTCACGGTATGAAATCCCGGTTTTTGCCATCAAAGGCGAAAGCAATCAAATATACTACAAACACATCGCTGCTGCACTCGATCACAAACCCCATTTCACCATGGATGATGGCGCGGATCTTGTGAGTACTCTACACAAAGAACGCCGTGATCTGCTGGAAAATGTGCGTGGTGGAACGGAAGAGACTACTACTGGTGTTATTCGTATGCGTGCCATGGCTGCTGATGGAGCGCTGAATTATCCTGTCATTGCTGTGAACGATGCCATGACCAAGCATCTTTTTGATAATCGCTACGGCACCGGTCAATCTACACTGGATGGTATTATCAGGGCGACCAACATTCTTATTGCTGGAAAGAATTTTGTGGTGGCTGGATATGGTTGGTGTGCACGTGGGCTCGCAATGCGAGCAAAGGGGATGGGAGCCAATGTGATCGTTACGGAAGTTGACCCCATGCCTGCTCTTGAAGCTGTTATGGATGGTTTTAGAGTGATGCCGATGGAGGAAGCGGTAAAATATGGTGATATCTACTGCACCCTTACCGGTGATTTGAATGTGATTGATAAGCACCATTTTGAAAACATGAAAGATGGCGCTATCATCGCCAATTCAGGTCATTTCAATGTTGAGATCAACATCCCTGCTCTGGAAAAAATGGCTGTTTCAAAACGCCTGGTACGCCCATTCGTTGAGGAATATACTCTTAAAGATGGTCGCAGGCTTCATATTCTTGGAGAAGGTCGTCTAATCAATTTGGCAGCCGCCGAAGGACATCCTGCTAGCGTGATGGATATGTCCTTCGCCAATCAGGCTCTCAGCCTTGAATACATGGTGCAGCATGCTGGTGAGATGGAAAAGAGAGTATACGGTGTGCCTGAAGTGATTGACCGCAACATTGCCAGGTTGAAACTGGCAGCGATGGGTGTGTCAATTGATAGGTTGACACCTGAACAGGAGAAATACTTACAATCCTGGGAACATGGTACCTAAAAAAATCCGCTCATTGTGAGCGGTTTTTTTTATCCAAAAGTAATGGTATTTCTACCATTGGCTTTGCTTTGGTATAAGAGACAGTCTGCTCTATCCAAAACCGAATTGCTGGTATCGAATTCATTGAGAATCGTTGCACCTCCCGATATAGTTACGGAGATCCTTGAACCGTTAACATTTGTACTGGAAGATGCTACCAGCGAACGCAGTTTTTCGGCTATTATTTTAAGCTGAAACGGGTCTGTTTCGTAAATTAGGGTTACAAATTCTTCACCACCCCAACGACCAAGGAAGTCCGTTGATCGTAATGATCCGCGCATAGTTTGCGCGATGGAAGCCAACACTTCATCCCCAATTTCATGCCCATAGGAATCATTAATTGATTTAAAGTGGTCTATATCGATGAATATCAATCCAATTTTCCCTGGCGTAGATCGCAGTTCACTTAATGCAGAGCGAATGCGTAAATTGGTGGAACGGCGGCTGCCGACGCCGGTCAGTTTATCGACCTCCAATTCTTTGGTTAGGGTTTGTATTTTTTTTCTGGAAAGAAACAGGTCTTTGTTGTCTGTGAAAGATTCCACTGCTCCCACGATATTCCCTGCGTCATCCAGGATTGGAGAGGTGTGGACGACAACTGGCACTCTATATCCGTCTTTATGCTGTAAATAGACTTCTAATTTTCTTAGGTTGCCATCCTGGATGGTAGCTGCTAATGGACATCCATCGTGGCATAAGAGATTTCCTTGGTCGTCAACATGATTGAGGGTATTGCCCGGGCATAATTTACCCACGATATGCTGGGTGGAATACCCCGCTATGCGTTCAGCGCTCTTATTCCAATAGGTGATACGCCGTTCGCAATCGACGAAATAAATCCCTTCAAACAAATTTTCAATTAAGTTTTTAAAAAAACTATCATTATTGTGCATGCTTCAATCCTGTAGGATGATAGCGCGATTGTCAAATACTGCCCAACGCTCCAGGAAGGTCTCAAGTTTTACATTATAGGTCCATTCACTATCTACAACGGTAACGGTAGATAAATTATACCCGCTGACGATCCAGGTATGTTCAAAAGGAGCCACCGGAACGGTGTTCCCATTGGACGCCGTATAAACATCAGGTTCGATTTCAAAGGGTAAGTTCACGATCCAAACGATCACCGGGCGATCGTTGGCGATTTCTCGCTGCAAATCCTCATAGGTAAAGTTGCTAACTGCGGTGGCATTCAATCCATATTCACGCAGAATAGCTGCAATGGGTGGTGGATATACCCCATAGCTATCTGGAGGTAACTGCCCCATGGCACCGTTGATATCACCTACGAACCCGATTTCCGGGTCATCTGAAAGGGGGATTTTATCGATGAATTCAACTTCATCGATCGATACACCAAAATAGCGTGCCCAATCTACTGCAGAGCGGGCTTCACAATCTAACGTAGTTAATTGCTGCAGCCCGAATACTCCTGAGATGTAATGAGAAGCCGGAATTTCGATTTCTGCCGGTGTGGGGCTTGGTAAGGGAAGGGGAGTTGCGGTAGGGTTGATGGGTGCCATCACAGTGGCGGTCGGTGCAAGTAGGGTGGGTTGGGAGGTGATTGCGCTAATGGGCTGAAAAGCGGTTGCAGTTGGTTGTGAGGAATGGTAATCTTTAATGGAGAGGATATTCTTTTCATCCTCTCCATTAAAGAGCGTACTGACTTCAATGTCCTGCCCTTGCAGAACGAGTGTGCCTATCAGGGCACAGGCACAGAGAATGATAAGCGTAATAATTACGGTCAACCCGCCGGGGATGCGATCACCAGATTTCATGGGCATTCTATGGTTACAATTGCAAGAATTCTGCCAATTATAGCAGGTTCAGTCATTAATCATGTAGATGGCGAATTGCCTCAAATAAAAAGTAACTATGAGAAGTAACGTTGACTCAATAAGAATATTACCATCCGGCAGAGAAAAGAT
>DMDF01000156.1 GCA_003446605.1 Anaerolineaceae bacterium | reverse complement strand
TAAAGAAATGGATCACTATGATCTTTTCTTCAAAACAAAGCGGATAGGAGTACCACTGAAAGGATAGACAGCCCTTAGCTGATTCTCCAGGAACCGTTGGTAGGTAAAATGCATCAGTTGCGGATCATTGACATACAGCATAAAAGTAGGAGGATCAGAGCGAACCTGGGTTCCGTAATAAATACGCAGCTGCCTTCCAGTTTTTGAGGATGGTGAATGCAGGTCCTGTGATTTCATCAGAATACGGTTCAATGCACCAGTACCAACGCGCGCCATCCGTTCTTCCTGCACCTGCAATGCCAGCGGAAGGACTTTATTGACACGCTGCCCGGTCAGAGCAGAAATGAACAGAACCGGAACATAATCCACAAAATTCAACGCCTGGCGGATCTGCCGGGTATATTCTTCCATGGTAAAAGTATCTTTTTCTACTAGATCCCATTTATTCACGATAACGACCGTGCTTTTCCACTGCTCCAGAATGTAACCAGCAATATGTGTATCCTGCGCAGATATATCCTGGGTGGCATCAACCAGCAGCAGCGCTACATCACAGCGCTCGATGGCACGCATAGAACGAATAACGGAATACTTCTCAACCCCACGATCGATCTTTCCTTTGCGGCGGATGCCGGCTGTGTCGATCAACGTGATGGGAGCACCTTCATAGGTGATAGGAGAATCAATCGCATCTCGCGTCGTGCCGGCGATCGGGCTTACAATAGCCCGCTCTTCTCCTGCTAATTTATTGAGCAGGCTGGACTTTCCAACATTGGGTTTTCCAACAATAGCGATCTTAACAGATTGATCTTCCTCTTGCTCCTCATTCACGATAAAAGAAGATACCAGGCTATCAAGCAGGTCACCAGTGCCGGTGCCGTGCACCGCAGAGATCGGGAAAGGAGTTCCCAATCCCAACGCATAAAATTCCATCGCTGCTGCTCGCAATGTTTCATTATCCGCTTTATTCACCGCCAGATGAATCGGAGGATAATGTACCCCCTCCAGATTTTTTTGATACCGTCGCAACAGGTCAGCCACTTCCTGATCTGCCGGTGTGATACCAGAAGCAGCATCGGTGACAAAAACGACTGCATCTGCTTCTTCCACCGCCAGTAGCGCCTGCGCCCGGATTTGCGAGATATAATCCGCTGAACCCACGCTGAGCGGATCTTTACCGCCTTCACTGGGATCAATGCCGCCTGTATCGATGATCTGAAAACGCACACCATTCCAAATGGTTTCAGAGAACAAACGGTCGCGGGTGGTTCCCGGGGTATCATCCACAATGGCAAGCGGCTTACCTGCCAGGCGATTAAATAGGGTACTCTTCCCTACATTGGGTCTCCCTACAATAGCAACAATGGGTGTGGTCATGTTAATTTCCGGGGGTCGCGGTGGGTGGAATGCTGATGACAACCTCTACCGTTTCAGGCAAGATGGATTCGACCAGTAAGTCAGGAATATCCAACTCCACGCGAGGATTGAGTTGATAGGTACCGGGAGCCAATTCCGATAGGTCGAGAATGACACGCACGTCCCCCACGTTCAGATCATCCAGAGTAGGTAAAGGTCCAGATAGGATCACATCCACCGTCTCAGGTGAGATTGTTACCATATACTCAGGATTCAATCCGACCAATTCGATGGTGCTGTTATTAATAGTGATACTTCCTTGAATGGCAGAAACTGTCAGGGCAATCTTGATGGTAGATTCACCCACCACACTGACTCCTGCCGGAAGGTTGAGAGGAAGTGACTCAGTAATATCTTTGTCAGCTCCGGTGATATTGAGAGGTTGTGTCTCCACATAACCGGGCAAGTCATTCACAATTTGCTGATCGGCAGAGTACACGGTGACGGTGAGCGGGGAAACGGAATAATTCGTAAGGCGATATCCGCTTGCCACCTGACCCGTTAGAACTGCTTTTACAATTACCGTGCGATATCCACCACGCTGTGTGATAGGCATGCTAACATGCACCTGAGCAGGTTCAATGGTTACCCCTTCCACAACCACACCATTGGTATCATAAGCAGCCAGTGTGATATCCCGATCAATGTCCTGATTCGCCTGGCTTACATCCAAAATAGCACGTACTTCAACTACATCTGCCATGCGCGAAGCGGGACCACTGACAGTAGCGTGTGTCTGGTTCATTTCCGGATTCCCTAACTCATATCCAACCGCTGGTTGAGAAGGTTGAATCAACTGAATTTCAAAATATTTTGAATACAACGGTTCTAACGTCACCTGAATTTCTGAGGGTGCAATCGTCTCAACCTTCACCGGGCGGGCATCCACCTCCACTTGAACTTTCAATTCATGTGAGCCCTCTTGTAACCCGCCAAGATCAATATATGCACGAATTAATTCGGGGCTGTCTGTCAAGGTCTCCCACATTGACACCGGGGAGCTGAGACTAACCGTAACCTGAGAAGGCATCTCATTGGTAATCACCAAATCCTCATTCTGCCCGATCACTTCTACCGGAATCCCCTGCGGGAAAGTCCTTTTATCCCCCGGATCATTTGAATTCACCGCCATGATCCAGATTGTGATCGCCAGCAGAAGGGCAGTCAGAAATGTAGGTAGATTTTTGACCAATCGCTTGAAAATAGATGTCATTCACTCCTCTCTTCCTCTTCCTCAATACCCAGCCATAAACGCAGCACACTCCAGAAATCGGTTCGCTGGTTTAAACGTTCATCATCCAGGAAGAAAGGTTTTAAAGCGCTTTCTAGGTTTTCGGATTTTATCTCTCGTATCATCTTCCCCAAATGTGCAATGGAAATATCTCCCGTTTCTTCTGAGACGACCACCGCCACCGCATCTGAGCTTTCGGTTATTCCTAAAGCAGCCCGGTGGCGTAATCCCATTTGATGATCGGGTGTCTCATTGAGTATGCCAACCGAAGAGAGCGGTAGCACGCAGGAGGCAGCACAGATCTCATCGCTGATGATAATGATCGCGCCATCATGTAATGGTGTATTGGGGAAGAAAATCTGTAGAATGAGTTCCGCGCTAATATGAGAATTCATCGCCACACCAGTATCAATGTATTCTTGAAGGGTATCAGAAACCTGAAAGATGATCAGGGCTCCATGTTTCAATGAGGAAAGATGTTTTGCTGCTAAGGCAACTGCACTGATCCCTTCCTGCACACGATCCTGTGGAAGATTGAGCCGGTGAAAAAACAACCTGCTCTGCCCCGCTCTACCAACTTTTTCCAAAGCGCGTCGGAGTTCAGGCGCAAAGATGATCGGAATCGAAACAAGCATAGCAGGCAAAATGGATTGGAGCAAATATGAAAATGCGGGCAGATCAACCAGGGTGGTCATGAGCATGATGATAACGAATACAAAGATCATGCCCCTGAACAGAGTACGCGCCTGGGAATTGCGCAGCAGTCTCAAAACGAAATAGAAAATCAAACTCACGATCGCCAGATCAAGGATCGTCAGCCAGTTGAAACGTTGAAAGAGAAATACGATTTCCGAAATGATATCTTGCATTGGTTTAAGTTTACATCAATCCCTTTGTTTAGGGGATGAGTCTCCACACACCACCCGGTAAAATTTTCACCAGATGGTTCCCTATTTTACCTTTGTTTCCTATACTGAATGAGAGAAAAGGATGTTCGGTGATATCCGCATCCGACAAAATACGATAACCCATTGAACGCAGTTCGTCCTGAAATTGAAGAGAACGCGCATCAAGCTCTACCATGATGCAGTTCCCTCCCCACGTGCTCGTTTGCCGCTCCAGTATTTCCAGTCCATTCTGCAAATTATCGTCCTTCTTATCATTTATTAAAATACGAATACGGGTGTTGAAATGGTCAAATTGCCACACCAGCATATCATCCGAATTTTCCAGGGGAGATAGGAAAGTACGGGATAAAATAACCCGCTGTGCAAAATCACCATCAGGAATACGCTGATGGGAGGGCAAAAATTCCGCCAGATAGCCTTGCATTTTAGCATCTATAGTCGCCAACGAATCAATAGATAGAACTGGCATGTTGATGGTCTCGGCAAGACACTCAATCACCTGTTCAAATCCATGTGTCTCTTGCAGCATATCTTTCCAGATAATCTCAATCTGCTGTGCAACGTCACCCACCAGGCAGCTATTCTCAATATAATGGTCAATTGACATTTCTTTTGGGAAATGCTGCTGATGAAGCCGTTCGGTGATGGCTTTATCATCCATACCACGCGTTCTTTTCAAGCGCTCCCTCTGGGCAGCCGGCGTGGCAGTGACAAACCAGCGTGAATCACATAATTGTGTGAGATCAGAAGTATACAGCTTGATTGCTTCCAGGGCAATGAGCGGAGAGGAGCTCTTCTGCAGAATGGAATGTACCGTTTTCGAAACAAGCGGGTGAAGCAAGCTTTCCAATTTTTGCAGCGAACGGGGATTGCCAAATACATCCGTTCCCAACCGCGCTCTATCCAGATTGCCGGAATTATCAAGATAGGTTTCTCCGAAATTCCGTACAACCTCTTGATAACCTGCTTTTCCTTTCATCAACAAAAAATGAGTAAGCTCGTCAGCATCCAACGGCATGACACCACGCATTGCCAGTAGATGACGGATCAGACTTTTACCACTGCCAATGCTACCTGAAATTCCAATAACAAAAGGATCTCTCATCATGCTTTTCCTATTTCCGTGTACCTTCATTTTAATAGACACACGCCATCTGTCAAACATTCTTCCATTTGCTTGACAACACCCTCACAACCATGTAGAATTTCATCACCTTCCCGCCGAGATAGCTCAGTTGGTAGAGCACGCGGCTGAAAACCGCGGTGTCGCCAGTTCGATTCTGGCTCTCGGCATCAAAACCCCGTTCAGCGGGGTTTTATTTTTAAGTTACAATGTCTCCAATGATATACCCCTATAAACGAACTTCCTCCAGTCTAAAGCCCGCGCTTGCTCTCCTCTTCCTGCTCTTCCTCCTCATTTCAGTGAGCGCGTGCAGCAGCGCCCAAACAGTCTGGTTGGTATTGGATGATGAGCCTGCGCGTATTCAGATACCCATCGAGGGAGAGACCCTGGCAGAATTACTGAAGGTAGCTGGTTACCCGCTGGGTGAAAATGACCGTGTCATGGTCAATGGTGTCAGAGCTGATCCCACTCAACCGCTGACTGCAGTTGATGGGGATACCATCCAGGTACGGCGTGCTTATCCACTCGTCATCAACGACGATGGGCAGCAGCGTACCCTGCTCAGCAGCGCACGCACTATTGCCCAGGCACTGTGGGAGAACAATATCTCGCTATCCACCAACGACTACCTCTCCCTTCCATCTGATACCGTGATTGATGGGGCATTAAATATTGAAATCCGTCGCAGCAACCTCATCACCATTCTTGTGGATGGAAAACAGATCACCAGTAACGCTTCCGTTGAAACAGTAGGAGATGCACTGGCTCAAGCTGGCGTTACCCTGCAGAACCTCGATTACAGTATTCCCGCCGAGCAGGATGCGCTCCCTGAGAATGGTGAGATCCAGGTGGTACGGGTCGCCGAAGAGATCATTCTCCTCGAAGAGGTGCTCCCTTACGGTACTGAATATGTGGCAGATGATGAGATGGATCTGGACCAGGTTAAGGTCGCTGAAGCTGGGCAAGTGGGCTTGAGCATCGCGCGCATTCGCGTACGCACCGAAAACGGAGAGGAAGTCTCGCGAGAAACTGAGGAATCCTGGATCGCGCGAGCGCCAGTTCCGCAAACAACCGCTTATGGCACCAAAATTACCATTCAAACCACCAGCACTGCCGATGGGACCATTGAATACTGGCGTGCCGTGACGGTAATTGCCAATTCATATCATGATACGGGTTACAAAACCGCCAGCGGTAAATGGCCAACGTATGGAATGGTTGCCGTTTCAAGCTCCTGGTTCTCCGATATGCAAGGCACTTCTATGTACGTGCCCGGTTATGGGGTAGCAGTGGTAGAAGATACATGCGGCGCCTGTTCAGGCAATATGATGATCGACCTTTTCATCCCCACCGATCAATATGTAGGTTGGCATAAAACGGTAACCATTTATTTCCTCACACCGGTACCTTCTTCCATTAAATATGTCTTACCGTGATAAATATGGAATATATCAATCCCATCCCCTTGCTGAAAGAACATCATCTGCGCCCCCAAAAAGACCTGGGGCAAAATTTTTTAGTAGAAGCTGGTATCCTATCGCGCATCGTGGATTGCGCAGAAATCTCACCGGATGCACAGGTGCTGGAGATCGGCGCTGGGCTAGGCAGTCTGACCTTTTTCCTGGCGCAGGCTGCACAGCAGGTTACTGCGGTTGAGATTGACCCGAACCTGCTGGCAATCGCCCGCCACACCACCGCCGCGTGTAAAAATATAACCCTAGTGGAGGGGGATATCCTACAGGTTGATCTGGGCAGTCTGCATCTCATAGATAACTATATTGTGGTTGCCAACATCCCTTATTACATCACCTCCGCTATCATTCGTAAATTATTGAACAGCCCCGAAAAACCAGCCCGCATGGTGCTGACCATTCAGGAGGAAGTCGCTCAGCGCATATGCGCCAGTCCGGGTGATATGAGTCTTTTAGCGCTCAGTGTCCAGGTATTCGGCGCCCCAGAGATCGTACTCAAAATTCCAGCAGGAGCCTTCTACCCGAGCCCCAAAGTGGATTCTGTCACCCTGCGCATTGACCTGTACCACCAACCCTTGATTGAAGAAGAAAAGCTAGATACATTCTTTCGCTTGATCAAAGCCGGATTCAGCCAGAAACGCAAAATGCTGCACAATACATTATCCGCCGGGCTGCGCCTGCCGCGCGAGCAGGTGAATGTGCTGCTAACACGGGCAAATATTGATCCCCAGCGGCGCGCGCAAACTCTCTCGTTACAGGAATGGGGCACACTGACTGATTGTTATCTTGCTCAAAATTGACAATTTAGAAAAATTTTTTAGTTGGAATGAAGATCACGATACATCCCCTTCAACAACCATACCCGGTACGCAGCCTCAAGCTGGATGCGTAGCGACATCTTGGATGTACCCCAGCGCCGATCTGCAAAATAAATGGGAACCTCACGGAAAGTCAAACCCAGCCGTTGTGCCAGAAATGCCATCTCCACTTGAAAAACATACCCGTTTGACCGTACCCGCTCCAGCGGCAGGTTGCTCAAAGCTACGCTGCGCCATAAGCGAAAACCACCGGTTACATCTTTTATGGATAGACCCAGGATGGTACGAGCATAGAAATTCCCAAATTTTGAAAGTCCTTTGCGCCAGAATGACCAATTTTCATCCAGACTGCCCCCCGGAATATAGCGCGAACCGATCGCCACATCCACTTCTTGCAGCACCTCCAGCAAAACAGGGATCTTCTCGATTGGGTGGGAAAAATCTGCATCCATCTGCCCAACAATCTGTGCTCCTTCAGCTATCGCCTTTTTAAAGCCCTGGATATAAGCGGTTCCCAAGCC
The DNA here is from genome assembly GCA_003446605.1 of Anaerolineaceae bacterium. Taxonomy (GTDB): domain Bacteria; phylum Chloroflexota; class Anaerolineae; order Anaerolineales; family Anaerolineaceae; genus UBA4781. Next base: position 5,283 of record DMDF01000156.1, on the reverse strand, counting down.
CTGCTTTCCCTCACGATGCAGCACACTCACCCGGTCGGAATAGGTCTTTTTTAATTCTTCCACCAGCTGCCCGGTGCCATCAGGACTATTATCATCCACGACCAGAACATGCAATTCGGGGAGATCCAGTTTGAAGATTGCTTCGAACAGAGGTGGGATATTTTCCCTTTCATTATAGGTTGGAATGACCAGGGTTGTTTTTATCAATGAAAACCTCGTACACTGAAGAATGACATAATCTTACCTTAATTAATACTCCATGGCAGTTAAAAAGGGTTATCTATAAGGAGAGAGAAACGGAAACCCATAAAAATGTGTTTCTCGCTGCCTTCATTACAATTGCATTGACCTCAGCCTGTACAATCCGCGTACAGAACTCCTAAGATAGCACGATCCAAACCGTCATATTGGATGATTATTTTAGGACTACCATGCAAGAAAGTCTCGAGGCACCCTCCTCCAACTACATTTGCATTTCAATGATAACGTCAGCGATGATGATAATACCGGAAACATGGTGCGTTCTGGAACGTTAAAACTGAATGTGACCTATGAACTACCCAATCTATTCTTTTCCTTATTCTGTTATTTCACCTGCTATCGACTATAATTACAGAAGAATACTCTTAAATAAACTGAGAGTTTAAGGAGGTAAAAATGAAAAGAAGCGTGAAAGCACTGGCTGCATTCGCCATTCTGGCAATAATAGCCGTTTCATGCAACTATCCCCTGTCTAACGGTCAATCTGAAGAGGATGCGGTTGCTACATCCGTCGCGATGACAGTAGAAGCAGTAAATGCAGCAGCGCAGCAACCCACGGTGATCGTGCAACCTACCAATACGCTTCCTGCACTACCCACTGCCACAGTACCAGCTGCCACCATAGCACCAGCGGTTCCCACCAATACCACCCAACCCTGTAATCAAGTCCAATTTGTATCCGAGAGTCCAGTGGATGACACAACCTATGCTCCCGGTGCAACATTCACCAAACGTTGGACTTTCAAGAATATTGGCACCTGCACCTGGAACACCAATTATAAACTGGTATTTGTTAGCGGTGATGCCATGAGTGGCACAGCCAGCACCAAACTGACTGAAAGCGTAGAGCCCGGGGAAAGCGTGGATCTGACCGTCAACCTGAAAGCCCCCTCCACTTCCGGAACCTACAAGGGCGTGTGGAATCTGCAGGGTGATAATGGAGTTAACTTCGCCCATTTCTGGGTGCAGATCAAGGTCGCATCCGAACCATTTGCGGTGACCGGGGTGAACCTGTCTGCTGTTGATGGTGACAACTCAGACACATGCCCACACACCTTCAACTACCAGGCAGTGATAACCACCAATGGTGCCGGCACGGTGACCTATTATTTCACCAACGGTGGTACATCAACCGGAACCAAATCTGTCACCTTTGATTCAGCTGGATCCAAAACCGTCACTGGAAGCTGGGATTTGACCACGTCGGGAAATTACGAGGTTAAGCTGTATGTTGACAACCCTAACCACCAGTGGTTTGGTTCCCTGACCCTGACCTGTACATCTTAATTTCCAAAAGAGCATCAGTCATGACCACCCGCTATGCGGGTGGCATGACATAGTCCTCGTTCGAGCCGGGCGCATCGATCACTTAGCTCCCCCTAAAGGGGTCTTCTTGCTCTTTCATACTGATCTTGTCTATCATTCGATCATATTTCTCTTGCTCTCGTACCTACTTCGCTATAGTCGCTTCATTCAACCCTACCGTACTCACATAGTATCCTCGCGACCAGAAGCGCCTGTTCCCAAATTTGTATTTCAAATTTGCATGCCGGTCGAATATCATACACATCCTTTTCGTATGTGCTAAGCTCTTTTCCATGGATGTCACTCCTTTTTGTTTTGATGGCTTGAACTTCCATCATTCTACCAGGAGTGATTTCCTCTTCTATAAGCCCCCTCTTCCACCCGCATTGCGGGTGTTTTTTTGTTTCGGACGTCCCATCCTCAACTTGCTAAAGCAGCAACCAAAAGAATAGTCGATTCACTGGAACAAAATTAGCGGGAACATCGTTTAATACGCAAGGAAAATTGATCATGATTTTTCCTATAAGGAGTTAGAAAATGAAGAAATCTTTCTCGATTATTTTTATCACAGTGTTTGCAACATTACTACTATCCGCTTGCGGATTCAACATGGGCGCTAAAAACAACGAAACGGTCATCGCGACCAATATTGCCATGACAGTTTCCGCAATGAACGCCTTGCAACCTACTCAAACAGCAATTCCCGTTCAACCCACCAATACACTGCCACCTGTCGCCACCATCACCGCCCAACCCACTGCCACGCCACAATCGTGCAATGAGGTGATGTTCATCAGTGAAAACCCGCTGGATGGGGCAGAATTTGACCCAGGTGAGACCTTTACCAAACGCTGGCGCTTCAAGAATACCGGTACCTGCACCTGGAACACCAACTATAAGGTAGTCTATTACAGCGGAGATGATATTGAAGGTGCAGCAACCACCAAATTAGCCAACAGCACCGCGCCCGGAGAAGTGCTCGATATCGTGTATGACTTCAAGGCTCCTGCCGAAGGCGGCACCTATTACACTCTCTTCAAACTGCAAGATGATAAGGGTGTCAATTTCGCCCAATTCTGGGTGCAGTTCAAGGTCAAGTCAGAGGATTTTGCTGTCACAAATGTTACCCTCTCTACTGAGCACGCCATCATCACCGGCAGCTGCCCACAGACCTTCGATTATCAAGCTGTGATCAAAACCAACAATGCCGGAACGGTCACCTATTATTTATCCTTCAGCGACGGCAATACCAGTTCGACCAAGTCGCTCACCTTCAGCGAAGCAGGCTCCAAGACCATCAGTGGCAGCTGGGAATTGAACGCCAGTGGAGATTACTGGATCAAGTTGTATATTGATGAACCCAACCATCAGATGTTTGGACCACTGAATCTGAGTTTAACCTGTTATTAACCGTAAAGGGTGGGGGTATTCCTTTTACTGGTGTTTTTTAGGGTGACACTTTTACTGGTGATTCACAGTGATTCACAACTTTATTGACAGGGTTTTTAAATACGATATAATTTTGGCACATGGCGCACTAGCTCAACTGGCAGAGCAACTGACTCTTAATCAGTAGGTTCAGGGTTCGATTCCCTGGTGCGTCATTTTGTGTTTAAGAGAAAAAAGTTATTTTTTGTTTTAAACCCCCATATCTGGGGGTGCAGAGGGGATTGCTATCCGGGCTGGGAAAATCTTGGTGCAATTGGGTGCAATTGGTGCAAATCCCAATTACCTATGGCTGTCTTCTTTTTGGATTTCTTTCAGTGAAATGGGTATGGGTGTGACCAGATTTTCCATCAATTGCGCTGCTTCGCTTTGCATTTCGACGGAAGCATGGGCATAGATGTTCATGGTCACACTGGGTTTGGAGTGGCCTAGGATTTTGGAGACGATCACAACCGGGATCCCGTTGGCGATCATTAGTGTTGCCGCGGTATGTCTCAGATCATGAAACCGGATGTTGGGTAATCCGGCGTTTTTCAGAACTCTTTTGAAATCCTTGTGGAATCTCTTGAAGTAGATTTGCGTTCCAATCCCGTTGACAAAAATCAGGTTTTCCCCGGTTTGGTCTTCGTAGGCATTTTCGTTATAGTGTTGTCTTAATTTAGACAATGTTGTCTTGCCCAGCATGATGGTTCTGATGCCGCTGCGTGTTTTCGGCCGGTTAAATTGGTATCCCTTGTGTGGAATGTATTGGAGCTGCCTCTGGACTTTGATTGTTCCCCTATCCCAATCAATATCACTCCACTTTAAACCGATCAGTTCACTGTAGCGCATACCCGTTGTGATTGCCAGGTGATAGAGTGTTTTATATCGGGAATCCTCGGCAGCAACCAAGAATTTTGTGACTTGGCTTTCGGTCAGTACTAGCATTTCGTGTGGAGTGTTTCTTGGGATCAGAGCACCTACACAAGGGTTCCGACCGATAATGCCGTTGCGAACCGCATCTTGCTTTGAGTCGCCTTCCCAAGTTGATTAATTTGTTTTTCGTGTGCAACCCCTGTGGAAACTATGGACACAGTGTGTCAACATCCCAATTTTAGTACCATATAGAAGTGGAAAACTTCAAGATTTCATCGCCTCAAATTGATAAGGCGGCAACCCTCCCAGCGCATCATGAGGGCGAACAGCATTGTATTCTTCTACCCATTCTTCTGTGATCGCTTGCACCTCCTGAATGGAAGCAAATAGATAAGCATCCAAAATGTCTTCACGATAGGTTCTGTTAAAGCGTTCTATGTAAGCATTTTGAGCTGGCTTGCCGGGTTGGATAAAAGCCAGTTCAACATGGCATCTGCTAGCCCAGTCAGCCAGTGTATGAGAGATCAACTCTGGGCCATTGTCAAGCCGTAGTTGCTGCGGATATCCGCGCCAGAGTGCCAGTCCTTCCAACACACGCACCACTCGCTCAGAGGGTAATGAGGTATCAATCTCAATCCACAGTACCTCCCGATTGAAATCATCGATGATATTCAAAGTGCGAAATTTCCGACCATTCTCCAGACTGTCACTCATGAAATCCAATGACCATGAAATATTCGCTTTTTCTGGTTCCCGAAGTGGCTTCGGAATGCGGTTGGGTAACCGTTTTTTGGGTTTTACCCGTATATTCAGTCCTAATTCTCTATAGATCCGATGCACTTTCTTGTGGTTCCAGTCATATCCTTCATTCTTCAAATAGTCATACATTTTCTTGAAGCCCCAGCGTGGTTTTCGTTCAGCAATATCCTTCAATAAGCAGACGAGCTCATGATCGCCCGGTTTTTGTGGCTCATATCGCAATGCTGTCCGACTAATACCCAGATAGCGACAGGCTTGCCGTTCACTGATCCCATGTTCTTTTACTGCTGCTTCAGCCAGCTCTCTACGCTCACTCACCCTGGTAACTTTTTTTCAACAATATCCTTCAACACCTTGCACTCCAGGCTCAGGTCGGCGTACATTTGTTTGAGTCTCCGGTTTTCCTCTTCCAGTTCTTTCAGCTGATGCAGTTGAGAGATATCCATCCCCCCATATTTCGCTTTCCATTTATAGAACGCACTTTGGCTAAATCCATATTGGCGACTTAGTTCTGTCACTGCAACCCCTGCTTCGGCTTCTTTTAGAATGTGGATAATCTGTTGTTCGGAATAGTGTTTTCTTTTCATCTGGAATCTCCTGTTTTATTTTGCCAGAAAATTCCACTTCGGGTTGGTATTATTTTAGGGGATGGTTACC
>DMDF01000029.1:24477-55330 GCA_003446605.1 Anaerolineaceae bacterium | reverse complement strand
GGTGCTGGCGCTCGATCCGCAGGGCATCATCTTGTCTGGCGGTCCGGCTTCGGTATATGCCGCACAAGCGCCTGTGCTGCCAGCCTATGTGTTGCAAAGTGAAATACCTGTGTTGGGTATCTGCTATGGCATGCAGTTACTGGCTCACAGCCTGGGCGGCAAGGTGCGGTCTTCCAGCCAGCACGAGTACGGTTCAGCTGCCATCCAGATCGTGCATGAGAATGCGCTGATCGATGAGACCATCCAGCAGGTATGGATGTCGCACGGCGACCGCGTGGAAGAAATGCCTGCCGGTTTTGAGCTGCTGGCGCGCAGCGCCACCTGCCCCATTGCCGCCATGGGCGACCCGGCACGGCGATTGTATGGCTTGCAGTTCCACCCTGAGGTGGCGCACACACCTAACGGCGAGAGCGTTCTACACAATTTCCTTTTCAATATATGCAAATGCCAGCCCAGTTGGAGCGCGCGCTCCATCGTGGAAGAGGCAGTGAAGAAAGTACGGGCGCAGGTTGGCTCGCAGCGCGTACTTTCTGCTGTCAGCGGTGGGGTGGATTCCAGCGTGGCGACCGCCCTGGTGCACCGCGCAGTAGGCGACCAGCTGGAGGCAGTGTTCGTGGATACCGGTCTGCTGCGCCAGGGGGAGCGCGAGAGCGTGCAGGCAGCGCTGACCCCTCTGCTGGGCGAAAACCTTCATATCGTGGATGCCTCGCAAACCTTCCTCACTGCGCTGCGGGATGTGAGCGACCCCGAGGAGAAACGCCGCATCATCGGCACTACCTTCATCAGGGTGTTCGAGCAGCAGGCGCGCCAGCTGGGCGACCTGCCTTATCTGGTGCAGGGTACCATCTACCCAGATGTGGTAGAATCGCGCGCGCCGGAACGATCCCAGGCACAGCGCATCAAGTCGCACCACAACGTGGGTGGGCTGCCGGAGGAGATGGATTTCGAGCTGGTGGAGCCGCTGCGCTACCTTTTCAAGGATGAGGTGCGTGCGGTGGGCGAGGAACTCGGTTTGCCGGAAGAATTGGTTTGGCGCCAGCCTTTCCCCGGTCCGGGGCTGGCGGTGCGCTGCCTGGGTGTCATCACCCCAGCCAGGTTGCAAGCTTTGCGCCAGGCGGATGCTATCTTTCGGGAAGCGCTGCGCGCGGCAAGATTGATCGATCATCATTTTACAGAGGGAGAACTTCCCATTGCGCAGGCGTTCGCAGCGCTGTTGCCGGTGCGCTCGGTGGGCGTGATGGGCGACCAGCGCACCTATCAGGAGACGGTTGTGCTGCGCGCCGTCACCAGCCAGGATTTCATGACCGCTGATTGGGCACGCCTGCCACAGTATCTGCTAGCAGCAGTATCCAACCGCATTGTGAACGAGGTGGAGGGGGTCAACCGCGTGGTGTACGACATCACTTCCAAGCCGCCCGCCACCATCGAGTGGGAGTGACAGGGTGAGAGGGGGTATCATTCCGAGCGCAGCGAAAAATCACAACCAGAAGAGAATGTACCCGAAAACTGTTAGCAAACGAAAGGGGTACATCATCTACCAGACATAATCCTTTGCGACCGTTAATGACAAGGCTCGGCTTTCCCTATAATGAAAAGCCGAGCCAATTTTATTATCTTCACTCATCTGTTTTCTATTCTTCCAAGCTACCCTGTTGCCCGGGTTTTGCTGTGCAAATCACCCAATCAATGGGGATGCGCCAAAAGCTTTGAAAGGAACAGAAAGCATTATTTGCGATGAGCTGGTTGGGGTCTTTTGAAAGTGAAAGACCACTCCGATGTGATAATTACTCATTGTGCAGTTTCAACCACACTGCTAGGCTTCACTTTTTTCCAACCAACCCTTGTACAGACCCACTAAACCGGTCACGGCTCCAATAATCCAACTCCAGGTCGCAGCATTCGTGCCTCCAAATCCAAAGATCCAAGGAGCCAGGAAAACAATCAGCCCGATCCACCCAACCCATTTATAGGATTCCATCGATCCAAAAACAACGAGAAGCACGCCCCCAATAAGGCTGAACCAGAGCAGTCCCGCTTGACCACTATATCCAGAGAAAAACGGCGCCAGGAATAACAGCGCACCTAAGATAATTGTGAACCACTTCATGATGAATCTCCTTTTTTGTATTTTATCCTTTTTTATTTCCGCATCGTCTGAAGGGTGAAAAAAAGTACCTTGATGCTTTCATCTCTCTGTGTGATTTCGTTAATCCTTTTCGGTAGCTGTCCCTTTATCCTCCTTTCCCTCAGCCTCATTTTTTACAGGAAGTCCTTGCTCACTGACCCCTCTTCGCTCGTTTTCCAGTTGTTGGTCTTCCTCCATGCGTGCTGCATTCTTTCGTCGCAAACCCCGACTTCCTGAAAACCTTTTAAGAAAACGATCGACAATGAGACCGTGCATCTGAATTGACTCAATTTCCTGTTTTTCTCCTTAGCTAAAGCTGAATTCTCAACTTTGACCTCGGGCACAACATTCTTTTAATGTTGTTATATTCAGGATATCAAGAGACAGGCATATCGTCATGAATCGAAAGTGCTATAAAAGTGTCATTCCGTAAAGGGGAAGCATGCAATCGAAATAAGAGCAATCAACACCAGGATGTTGCTACTTGATCAAACGTAGCTGGCGCGCTTTCGAAACCGCCTGGGTGCGATTCTTGACATCAAGTTTAGCATAGATATTGTAAGCATGGCGCTTGACCGTGTTAAGCGCCAGATAGAGTTGTGCTGAAATCTCTTTGTTGGATTTTCCTTCGGCAATCAAAGTAAGTACCTCCACTTCCCGGGTAGAAAGAAAAATGGAGGAATCTTCTTCCAAATCGCCAGTTTCAGATTCGAGTTCGATCTGCCCTATCGATGGAGAAGATACAAATGGCACAACTTCTTTTTGAAAAGATGCTAACAGGCTATCGATAAAAGTTATGGATGGAAGGATACTATCGGATTCTTTTTGGTCTGCCCGGCATGCTGCCAGCAGCTCTGCAACCGGTTGACCACCTTCCAGGTAGATTCGCCGGTAGCCTTCCGGCTCACCCAGTGCCAGGGCGCTGCGAAAAGTTTTTTGTGCTTTATATGGATTTCCCAGTGCCAGCTGGATAACGGCTTGTAAAATCAATATTTCGATTTGCGACGTTACCCGTTTGAAACGCTTTGCTTCCATTAATAGACTTTCTATCAGTTCTTGAGAACGTTGCAGACAGCTGGTATTTCCCTGACTTCTACCAATAGCAACCAGCAGCCTAACCTGGGCAAGTACCAGGCACTCATAGATATGATATGGGTAATCCTCCAGATGGATGTCGAACATAAAATCGGGCAGCGCGCTTTTCTTCCAGAATTGAATTGCTGTCGCCAGATCATCATGCTGTAAAGCCAAACGAACAGCAATGGCAGATACAATAGTGTCATCCCACTGGCTTGATTCCGTGCTCAAAGCAAAACGCGATGCTTCTTCGATAATGCTCTGCGCTCCGGCAATATCGCCCTGTGCCTGGCGCAACCTGGCTAACGAGACCATTCCATCCAGATTGCTGAGCCACCACAAAGATTCGGCTGTGTCGATTCCACGTTGTAAATAGGAATTGGCTTCTTTCAGAGAATCGCGTTCAAGCAAAATCTCTCCAAAGCCAATATCCGCTAATCCTGCCAAAGGAAACTGTTTTCCCTCCGGTCCGACTGCCATATATTGGGCTTTCTCCAAAGTAGCCCAAGCCTGGCTCAACTGACCCTGCATAGCTTGCATATCAGCAAGCTGGCAGGTGGAAATGACCATCACCATCAGGTTATTCGCCTGTCGTGCTATACGAATGGTATCGCGCAGCGATTCGATTGCCTTTTGGGTATCGCCGGATAGAACAAAATACAGGCTGTTTTCCATGGAGATCAGACTGTGAATAAAGGGATTTTCCTCTCCCAGTGAGCTGGTCGCCTGCCGGGAATATTCAGCAGCCTGTTCGGCATCTCCACTTAATACAGCCAGGGTAGATTGACAGATCGCCAGCCCACCACGCAGATTCCACAAACCGGCATGCTCAAAATCTTTCAATACCACCACTTCATCATTAATCGATCCACTTCCCGTTTGTTCTATCTGGTCGAGAATACGCTTAATATCCTCAATCCAATACTGAGCATGATCCAGATCATAGGCGGCTATCAACCCCCAAGCATAGGTCAAACTCAAGCGTGGATGTTGGTGGATAATTTCATCAGGCAGTTTCCCGATCCATCGGGAAAGAGAGAAAATTTCGCCTGTTTTCAACATTTCTTCCGTATTGCGTTCGATCAAAGTGGCTGTCCATTCCACATCTCCCGATGCTAGCGCATATTGAAAGGCTTCGTCGAGATTGTCGTTTTGTTCAAACCAACTAGCAGCTCGTTTTTGTAGCACAGGGATTTCTCCCGGGTTGATCTCCGATTGGATATGCCGCAGGAAATCTGCAAAGAGATGGTGGTAGCGAAACCACTCGTGTTTTTCATCCAATGCAACGATGAACAGGTTGGCATGTTCCAATCTATTCAACATCACAACCCCATAACCGGGTTTTGCTTCCGGGTTGATCACAGCTTCACACAAAGAACCGTTAAACGAATCAAGAATGGAGCTACGCAGCAAGAACTGGCGGATATCCTCTGGCTGACGATCCAATACCTCTTCAGCCAGAAAATCAACCAGATAATAAGCATCGCCCGTGAGATTTGCCAATAATGTTTTGGGGTCGGAATGATAGCGTAAGGAGATGGCAACCATTTGCAATCCGGTGATCCATCCGTCTGTACGTTCCTCCAATGCCTGGACCGTCTCCGGCAACAGCTGCAGTTCCAATGTTTTCCGGAAAAATTGATCTGCTTCTTCTCCGGTGAAACGAAGGTCTTGCGTGCCTAGTTCGATCACACGACCTTTAGCTCGCAGGAAAGATAGTTCTAGAGCAGGTTCGCTGCGGCTGGAAATAATGAGATGTAAATTATGCGGCAGGTTTCTAAGGAAAAAATTTATATCCTGCAAGATAGCAGGGTCTTTCAGAGTCTGAAAGTCATCTAGTATCACCACTATATCATTCGGAACGGTGAAAATTTCATTGATCAGTAAGGTCAACCCAACTTCCAATCCACTACCCCTGGTAGATTGGATAAAATCCAACGCTTCAGCGCCCAAGCCCGGTTCAACAGTTTGGATAGCGCCAATCAGATAGCGGAAGAAACGAATAAAGTCATTATCATCATTATCAATGTTCAACCATGCTACTGGAAGTTCCGTTTGGTGCACCCATTCGATCAAAAGATTTGTTTTACCAAACCCAGCAGGTGCTGAAAGCAAGGTGAGGGGTCCGGCAGCACCCCTTTCGATCAGTTCCGTCAGACGTGATCGATGAACAAACTCGGGGGGCATCTGAGGAACCGAGATTTTCGTTCGAAGTAGAGGTTTATCGATTCCAGCAGGCAGGTTGGATGGGTTAAAACTCATAGCTTAACTCTCTGGCGGCGTAATGACTGTGAATAGAACACCAGATTCATATCCTCCTATTGTTCGTGATTATACCAAAAACCTCGAACCGCCATTTTGAAGGGGAACATCATCACAAACATTGGCGATGAATTTCTTTATGACTAAAAAATCCAACTACAGAGCTTTCACCCTACTTTATGAACCCATCCACCTATGTCCGTTCTCCACCCATATGCATTAAAATAAACGACAATATGAAAAATAAAACCCGCAATCTGCTAATCGGGTTATTCCTCATCAGCGGGTTGCTTCTAAGTCTCATCCCTTCTCATGTCTCTGCACAGGGTGGCTTGCGTGCAGTGCTGTCGCAGCCTGACCTGAACCAGTTTCCCAGCATGACCACCTACGTGGATGTGTACGACTCACAGAACAATTTCGTGAGTGATCTGGATGCCGAGCAATTCACCCTGGAGGAAGATGGGCAACTACGCACTGTCAATGAAGTTACACGCATTGAACCCGGGCTGCACACCATCCTGGCACTCAATCTTGGTCCTACCCTGAGCAACAAGGTGAACACAGAGACCACCCGCTATGAAGATACCACCTCCATCTTGACTTCCTGGTTGACTGGGCTACAGAGCCAGGCTGCCAACCTGTACAGCTTCACTTCCAATGAACGTGCCATGCTGCAGCGCAGCGTTGATCCGCAGGAACTGCTGCAAACGCTGCAAACTTACCAGCCCAATTTATTCAATTTCGAGCCAGATCTGACCAGCTTGAGCTACGCCATTGATATCGCTGCCCAACAGCCACAGCTAGAGCGTAATGCCAAACAGGTCATCTTCTATATCACACCCCTCCCGCTGGATAATGACCTCGATCAGCTGCCCATTTTGGCAGCGCGGGCAGCAGACACCGGAATTCCGGTATATGTGTGGTTGATCGCCAATGAGACCAGTTCCAACTCTCCGGCTGCTGATGCGCTGCGCGACCTGGCTAAGACAACCGGCGGGCAGTTCCTGCTGGTTGACGAGAAGATCGAAACCCCCAGCCCCGAATCTTATCTGAGCCCCTTGCGCTACACCTATCGCCTGCGCTATACGAGCGCCATCAACCAGAGTGGATTTCATCATATCAAAGTTCAGGTGGAGCGCGGCGTTCAAATGGCAGAAACGCAGGATGTCTCTTTCCAGATCGAACTGCTACCCCCTGAGGTAACTATCATTGCCCTGCCTCCGCAGATTCAGAAAGTGTGGGTGGATGCGGAAGAGGGTGGCAAGGTGCTGAAACCTGACTTCATCACCTTGCAGATCAGTGTTACTTTCCCCGACGGATACCCCCGTCAGTTGAAATACTCCCGATTACTGGTAGATGGTGATGAGATCATAAGCCTGGACCAGCAGCCGTTTGAATGGTTAGGATGGCCGCTGGGTGGTTACCGCATGACCGCCACACATGGAGTAGTAATCGAGGTAGAGGATATTCTAGGATTTCGCAGCACAAGCGACCTGCGTGAGGTACAGATCATTGTCGAACAGCGTTATACGGGCTTCTGGGGTGGGTTCATCAATTTCATGCTCTCCGGTGGATGGATCATCTTTATCTTTCTGTTCATGATCGGCGGTCTGGCAGCCTATGCTAGTTATCGCCGCCGCAATCCACGCCCGGCACCTGCCGGTATGGAACCGGCTATTAATTTCAGCGAAGATCCCCTTACACAGCAGGTAATAATCCCTACGGAATCCACCACCATTTTCACAAACAGCCCGGTGACATCCATCCAGCTGGTTCCTTATCTATTTCCATTGGAAGATCAACAGGAAAAAAGTCAAAATAACGCTGGCATTAATGTAGACCAGTTTGAAATCAAGATCGGAAGCGATCCTGCTCAAGCAGACATGGTCATTGATCACCCCTCAGTCAGTCCACTGCACGCGCGGCTGCACCGTTCCACGCAAGGAACCATCATCTTGGCGGATATGGATTCCGAAGCTGGCACCCGGGTCAATTACGCACCGATCTCAAAGAAAGGCACCGTGCTCCGGCAAAATGACCTCATTCACATTGGGGAAGTTGCGTACCGTTTTGAGTTGATAACACAGCGAACCAAGGCATAAAGAGCTATCTGATATCCCTACCACACCTCGATCAGGGCTGCTTTTTCCAATATCTGCTTTGCCTGCCGGTAAACAGGCATATCCACCATTTTCCCCTCCAGACCCAGTGCGCCTTTACCTGCCTGCATACGTTCTTCATATTCATTCACAATCTGTTGCGCACGTTGCACTTCTTGCGGTGTAGGGGAAAATGCTTGCTGGACAACTGCGATCTGGTTGGGGTGGATGACCTGTTTCCCACTGTATCCCATTTGTGCACCCTGCTGCGCTTCATGCTGTACCACATTTGTGTCATGATAAGTATTGCACACCAGATCAATAGCATCCAATCCATACGCCGCAGCAAACATCACCAGCTGGCTGCGCGCATACTCCATTTCCTGATTGGATGGGGTGCGCCTGGCTCCCAGGCTGACCGCCAGATCTTCCGCACCCAGTACCAGTGCATCCAGGCGGCTGGTGGCTTCACAGATATCTTTCAGGTTCACAAAACTGCGCGCAGTTTCGATGATAGCCATTAAACGGATTGTACCCAGTTCCAGCACGGATTGGGTTTCGAAAGCTTCGAGAAATCCATCTACATACTGCAGCGTGGCAGCATCCTCAACTTTGGGGATGACAATAGCGTGCGGCACTGCCTGCACAACGATGCGGAGATCGGGCAAATAGAACGGAGTGGAAGGAGCATTTACACGCACCAATCGTTCTGATTTCCCAAAATCAAATGTGCCCAGTGCATGTGCTACCGCCAAGCGAGCATCCTCTTTTTGCGAAGCCGAAATTGCATCTTCAAGATCCAAACAAACACAATCTGCTCTCAGGGTGCATGCTTTTTCGACCTTGCGCAGATCGTCTCCGGGTGTGTATAAAAAAGCTCTTCGCAGGTGCATCATTCCTCTCATACCATAAAACTATTCATATTATAGATTGGAATGTCAAGGCGGTCGAAGTTTAAACTGTTGTAACCCACCCCCAAGTATGATAGAATTTTGCCGCATTGTACTTTATCAATTTGGAGGGATGGCCGAGTGGTTTAAGGCGCCTGTCTTGAAAACAGGTGTGGGGTGAACGCTCCACCGTGGGTTCGAATCCCTCTCCCTCCGTTCAAGACAGTTAAACACGGGGAGGTGCCAGAGTGGCTGAATGGGACCGCCTGCTAAGTGGTTGTCGGGGGTTGACCTCGACCGAGGGTTCGAATCCCTCCCTCCCCGCTGCTATTTTCCCATCGCTTTCTTTCCCTATTACCCTATAAATACCCGTTGACACTTTATCTTGCCTCTCATATCACTGAATGCTGTGTAGTAAAGGTGGTCTTTTCTGTACTGAAGATATTAATTTGTGTATCATTACATAAATTAATTTTGCATCCTGATCAACTTTTCGGTATTATTCACATAGAATTATGAGAAAATATGATTATCTAGTGAAAACTTACGATAATGAAACTTTATCAGGAATTATGTCACTACCAAGGAGATTCAATGCCTCTTTCAAAGAAATCGCAAATGGTGCAACAGGCACTAGAAAAACACAATCTCGCACTGGAAGTAGTAGAACTGGACGCAAGTACCCGCACAGCATTGGATGCAGCCAACGCTGTGGGGTGTGAAATTGGGCAAATATGTAAATCTCTAGTTTTTCGTTCGGGGGATGAGCCTGTTCTCTTCCTGGTCAGCGGCAAAAACCAGCTTAATGTCCCCAAGGTCTCCGCGGAATTGGGGATGCGATTAGAGAAATCTGATGCAACCTTCACAAAACAGAAAACCGGTTTTGCCATCGGCGGTGTACCTCCCCTCACGCATACAACCCAACTTGCAACCTATATCGACCGCACATTACTATCATACAAGCAGATCTGGGCAGCCGCGGGCACTCCTCACTCTGTTTTTAAACTGAATAGTTCCCTGCTGCTTTCACTGACAGGCGGCACGATAATTGATGTAACTTGAAATATCAGATTGGCTCACTTACGAAATATAAGTCAGAGCTAGCCTGGCTGCCTGGTTGGCATCCGGAGCATAGCCATCTGCGCCGATCTGGCGCGCAAATTCCTGGGTGAGTGGCGCCCCGCCCACCAAGATCTTAACCGAATCCCGCAGTCCTGCTTCCTGTATTGCCTGGATAACACACGACATGTTCGTCATGGTAGTTGTGAGCAGGGCAGACATGGCTACGATATCCGCTTTCTTCTCTTTCACCGTTTCCACAAACTGCTCAGCAGAAACATTGGTGCCCAGATCAACGATCTCAAAACCTGCCCCTTCCATCATGATTGCCACCAGATTTTTCCCAATATCATGCAGATCCCCTTTCACAGTACCGATTACAACCTTGCCAACTGGTTTTACCTCCTCAGCAATCAATTGCGTTTTCAATAAATCCAAACCACTCTGCATGGCACGGGCAGCAACCAGCATTTCAGGCACAAAATATTCGCCTTCTTCAAACAACCTGCCGACTTCTGTCATCGCAGGGATCAGCCCCTTTTTGAGAATATCATCAGCGCTCACACCTGCTTCCAGCGCTTGCTGTACCGTCTGCTGGCACTCCTCCAGATTTCCATCCAGAATGCTTTGATTAATCTTCTCTATTTTTTCATCCATCATGCCCTCATTGTTATTCTATTCGATGGGTTGGCTTGGGGTAACCTGGGGTGCGGGTAAAGCTCTCCATCTCCGTTACTGTCAAATCAGTCTGGTCTGTCTTTTCTTTCACAATGCCAGCGATCAAGCTTTCCAACCGTTCCACCGTGCCTACCAGCAGAGCATTGATCCACATCTCCGTTGCACCGCTCTTGAGGTTCGCCACCTGGGCTCGAACCTGTGTTATGAACACGTCATCAATTTCTTGCATGGTGGGCACGCTGACCTTAATGTTACTGCCATCCGTCTGGATGTGAAACTTCAGGTGCCCTGCAATACGCTGTTCATGGTCAACCGCCTGTGCAATTGCAATCACTATATCAGCCAAGGTATCCCGGTTCTCACTGTTCAAAACATCCAACCGATAATGCTTATCGATCCATGCCATTTTTTGTTCTCCACTGGCATAGCGATCGTAATCGATACTCAGAGATTTCAATCTCAGCAGATCACGCTTTTCCCCGATCAGACTTAACCAAAGTGCAACATCTTGCTCATCCAGAGAGTTTTGCAACAGGATAGCTGCTTGCGGATAGCGCACAGCTGCCATTTCTGCCACCTGTTGGACCCGCTGTGCATCCAGCAGGTCAATTTTATTGATAATCAGGATACCCGCTTCTTCGATCTGTTTTGCGAATATGTAAGCAACATCTTCACTGAATGGCATTTCTTGATCCAATAAAAAACGCTCCAGTAACCGCACATCGACAAAAACCGAATAGCTGGCAGCCTCCCCCAGATCACCGCGCAGTTCTTGCAGCGGTTTGACTACTGTAGCGACAATATCCGCACAGGAACCCACCGATTCCGCAAAGATCACATCTGGATTATATTGTGTAGTAATTTTTTCGATCTGTTCACTCAGATCGTTAAAGTGGCAGCAAAAACAACCCCCCGTCACCTCCAATGCTGGGAAATCCTGAGCGCGGAAAAATGCGGTATCTACCAGATGTTTGCCCTGATCATTGGTAATGATCCCTACTCGGGTTTGCTGTTCCACCAGCAGCCGGGCTGCTTTTAAGATCGCAGTGGATTTTCCACTTCCCAGAAAACCACCAACCAGATGGATTTTCATTACACATTGCTCCTAATTCTGTGATGTTTTGTCCTATTGGGTACCATTTTACTGGAAAAATCCAAGCTTGCCTAAAAACCGCACTGTGGCTTTGCTTCGGAAAGCCTTATCGCGTTTTACTCCCCAAATTAGCCCAAGAATGAAAAGAATAAGGGGAAGAATAATGGTTGCTCACTATGAATCCAAAATAACTTGTAAGGGAGGTTTCCAAACTTGTACCTTCTAGATAGTTTTAATTGTTTAATGCATTAATTATTTGTTCGATAGCATCTTCCTTCCCTATTCCGGTCAGGAAAGCTAGAGTATGAATGACGGGGACACCGAGGTTCTCAGGAACCAGGGTTGTTGTAACAATTAAATCTGCATCGCTAGCTAGTGATTTAACCTCGGATGTCTTACACAGTCGGGTCGTAATATCAATACCACGTTCTTTTAATGCTTCCTCGATAGCTTTTGCTACCACCGTCGAGGTGGCAATTGCAGTACCACATGCAACTAAGATTCTTTTTGGACCCACCATGCTTTACTCCTTATAATTCCTATGTAGTTCTAATCCCATTGTAGACAAGTTTCTTTAATATACAATCTGGTTTTCATTCATTTTTCAAAGCAGCCAGCACCTCTACATAGCTAGTTGCTTTCATTAAAATTGCCACCACCTGCGATTTCCTGCAGCATCTCGATCTGTGCCTTCGGTTGTTCCAATGCAAGTAAGAACACCAAACTCACATCTACCGTTCCATTGGGAAATGCCATATTTTGAAAGGTCACCGTGTTTTTCAAGGTTGCCAATGCCAAACCGGGTTTGATGACATGTTCACTGTCAGTGTGAGGGATAGCAGCATTAAAACCCAAAAAAGGAAGACCAGTTGGCAACCTGCTCTCACGGTTAATCGTTGCAGCGACAAAACTATCTTTTACATAACCTGCTCCAAATAGACGGGAACCCAGCATCTGAATGATTGTAATTGCATTCTTTGCATTTGCGCTTAATAAAACCCTCTTCGGTTCTAATAATTCCAGAATCGCCTGGCTTATACTGTCGTTGCTCCCGCGTTTTCCAAACCTGTTTTTATATCCTGTAGGAATTCAGCCGCCTCTGCACCATCCACCACACGGTGATCGGCACTAAGGGTGATGGTCATGATTGGTTTCAAGATCGGGTTCCGTTTTGCATCGGGCATGAACTTTTCAACAATATTACCAACTGCCAGAATTCCCGTTTGGGGTGGATTGATGATAGCTGTAAAACGATCAATCCCATACATACCCAAATTCGATATAGTAAAGGTGGCACCTTCTAAATCCTGCGGGATCAGTTTATTGGTTCGTGCTTTTACTGCCAGGGTTGCGATCTCATTGGAAAGTTGATACACCCCTTTTTTATCGGCGTCACGCACCACCGGAACCATCAATCCCTCCTCCACGGCAACCGCCACACCAATATGAACGCATGGTAGCAAGACAATCTCATCCCCATCCAGCGAACTGTTCAGCTTGGGGTGGCGTGTTAATGCCCGGGCAGCAGCTTGAGTAATCAACGCGGTGTAGGTAAACTTTATATCTTTACCAGTGACTTGCCTTGCTACCTGCTCTCGCAAAGCAACAGCGTCACTCATATCAATATCCATCTGAAGCGTCAGATGAGGGATTTCGTGTGCACTGCAAGTCATTTTTTCTGCGATGATACGGCGCATACCTTTGAGCGGGATACGGGGTGCTTCCGCAGGAATGGTGGGGGGTATTGCTTGCACAATGTGGGAAGCAGCCGCTTTGACATCCTTCTCCTGGATCCGTCCAAGCGGACCGCTACCTGCGATGGATGTCAGGTCAATGTCAATTTCATCGGCAGCCCGGCGGGCTGCCGGGGTGGCTGCCACCTTTCCTCCATGACGGTCAGTAGATTTCTGCGAGAGGTACGCTTTAACATCTGCTTTGGTGATCTTTCCTCCGGCGCCACTGCCCTGTACGGTAGTTGCATCAATACCGGCATCTTTCAGCATATGCAACGCAACTGGAGTCGCGCTCACTTCGATACCTTTTTCCGGTTTTGATGGTTCGTCTTTTTCAATTTTTTGAGTTTCTGGCTCTGCGTTTTTTTTAGGAAGCACTTCACCCGGTTGCAGGATAGTCGCAATAATCTTGGTGACCAACACAACATCCCCTTCTTTGTAACGAATTCCCGCCAGGATACCTCTTTCCGGTGCCTCTACCTCCATACTCAGTTTATCGGTTGAAACAGTAGCGATCGGATCACCTTTCTCAACGGTTTCCCCTTCCTTTTTTAACCATTCAATGATCTCTGATTCTTCCTGGGTAAAACCGAATTTTGGCATAATCACTTCTTTTGCCATGACCCTTCCTCCTAATACACTCCCTGCACGATCTTGCGAGATTCCTCCACAATATTTTCAACCTGTGGCACGGCGTGATATTCGAGATTGCGGTTGTATGGAATAGGCATATCCAGCCCAGCCAACCGGCGAATGGGTGCATCTAGGTAGGCAAAGGCTTCACTTTCCACAATGCGACCAGCCACTTCTGCTCCAAAACCACCCGTCTTTACAGCTTCGTGAACAACTAGAGCTTTCCCTGTTTTGATAATGGATGCAATAATGGGTTCCATATCCAATGGATTGAGTGTGCGTGGATCAATGATCTCGACTTCAATACCTTCTTCTGCTAATTTTTGTGCCGCTTCAAGAGAGCGCATCACCATAACAGAAGTTGCGATGATGGTGAGATCTTTCCCTTCCCGCACCACCTGGCTCTTTCCTATCGGGATCGTGTACATCTCTTCGGGGACCGGACCTTTCGTGCGGTAGAGCAGTTTATGTTCGAAGAACATCACCGGGTTTGGATCTTCAATTGCTGCCAGCAACAGCCCTTTCGCGTCATAGGGAGTGCTGGGCATGACAACCTTCAATCCAGGAACATGTATAAACCAGCTTTCATAGCTGCCAGAATGCTGACCGGAAGCGCCTGTTCCAGAACCACCTGGTAAGCGCAGCACCATCGGAACCGTCGCTTTCCCACCAAACATGAAGCGAATCCTAGAAGCTTGCAGCACAAGCTGCTCCATGGAAAGGGTCACAAAATCACTGAACATGATCTCACCCACCGGGTGCATTCCTGTTAAGGCGGCTCCTACACAGGCACCGGTAATTGCAGCTTCTGATATGGGGGTATCGACCACCCGGTCTTTCCCATATTTTTCTTGCAGGTCACCAGTTACGCCAAAAGCGCCCCCGTACACACCGATATCCTCACCAAGGAGAAAAACGCGATCATCCTCTGCCATGATCTGATCAAGGGCTTCATGCAGCGCATCTTTATAGGTTAGCTCACGCATAAACGCCCTCCAGGATGGTAGAAACATCCGGTTCGGGGCTGTTCTCGGCAAATTCTACGGCTTTCTGTATGTCAATTTTTACACGTTCTTGAATTTCTTCCATCTCCTTATCAGAAACACCGATCTTCTTTGCAAAACGAGGGATGGGATCTTTTTCCATCCATTCCTTGACCTCTTCGCGTGTACGGTAAGCTTGCCGGTCACTTTTCGAGTGTCCGCGCCAGCGATAGGTAATCGCTTCGATCAGGGTAGGACCATTTCCATACCGTGCACGCTCGGCGGCTTCTCGCACTGCTTGATGCACTGCAAAGACATCATTGCCATCCACCGTAACGCCCTTGATCCCATATGCCACAGCCCGCTGGCTGATCTCTTCAATCTTGAATGCTTGATCGAAAGGAGTGGACATGGCATACAAATTGTTCTCACAAAGATAGATAATGGGGAGATTCCAAATGCTTGCCATATTGAGGGATTCATGAAAAGCCCCCTCATTGGCGGCACCATCACCAAATAGCGTCAATACCACCTGGTTGGTTTTACGGATTTTGATACTCAACCCAACGCCGACAGCGATGGGAAGGTTTCCTCCCACAATGCCATTTGCGCCCAGATTGTTTGACTCAATGTCGGCGATATGCATGGATCCCCCACGTCCACGGCAATACCCATTTTCTTTCCCCAAAAATTCAGCCATCATACGATTAAGGTCGCCGCCCCACGCCAGAAAGTGACCATGTCCACGATGGGTATTCAATAAATAATCATCTCGGGTAATTGCACTGCTGGCGCCTGCGGCAATTGCTTCCTGCCCAATGGAAAGATGCATAGTTCCATGCACTTTCCCTAACGCATACATTTCTTCTGCGTTTTCCTCGAAGGCGCGTGTTAACACCATCAGGTAAAGAAGATGTTTGGCATCTTTTGGTGTTAGCTCACCTTCTAGTAACTTCTCCTTTTCCATCAAACCTCCACATCCTTATAAAAATGGTTCCACTGCTGAAGAATCCGTTATCAAGATATCCAGCAGATTTCCCTCCAATGCTGCTTTTACAGCGGGCGCTTTTTTCTCTCCTGCTACGATAGTCATGACGGTTGCCTTGCCTTCGCGAATCCTCTGAAAATCTGCAGCAACCACACGTTCGTTTATTTGGTCATCCAGAATCTTTCCTCGTTCGGTAA
The DNA here is from genome assembly GCA_003446605.1 of Anaerolineaceae bacterium. Taxonomy (GTDB): domain Bacteria; phylum Chloroflexota; class Anaerolineae; order Anaerolineales; family Anaerolineaceae; genus UBA4781. The sequence continues at coordinate 39,513 of DMDF01000029.1, read as the reverse complement.
AAAACCAGCCACAGGTATATCCCACAGCACCCTGGCTGCGGATCGCGGTAAACTCATGCGGTTCCAAATATCCCATTCTAACAACACTGGCAGCTTGCGGCTCTTCCGTGATGCAGCCGATGCCTGCCAGGACGATATCAGCCTTGTACGCCAGTTCGATGGTGGATTTGATGGATTTCTGGCGAAGCATCGTTTCTCGCGATGTTTTACTATCCATGATCATGGGTGCATTGAGAGTAAAATAGCTTCCATGTACTTTTCGCGCCAATAAACTTGCCAGCTCCGGACCATCGATGGTTGGATTACTCTTCACTCCGGTGGAACTCAATATCTGCACAATCTTGATATTTCTTAATGACACAGGTTCCATGGCATTGATCACTTCGTACACGGATGTGCCGGTAGAAATAGCAACGATCTGGTCATTTTTTAGCAATTTGTTGAACACTTCGGCACCCTGTTCTCCAACGAAACGCAAGGTCTGTGCATAACTTAATTTTCCTCGATTCACGACGATTGCGTTCTTTAATCCATACCGTTCGGTCAATATATCTTCCATCTCGACATTTCGGATAGAAGGGAAATGAACTTTGTGTTCCACCACCCCTTTTTGTTCGGCTTCGGTTAACAACCTTGATATAGCGGAACGGGAATAACCAAATTCATGCGCGATCTCATTTTGGCTGCGCTTATCCAAATAATACATGGAAGCGATTTCAGCCAGAAGGTGTTTTCTAGAATCGGATTTCATCATTTTTCTCAAAAGAATAATTTCCAAGTTAATATAACATTGATTTATCAAGCTTGCACCTTTGTTAATCTAAAATCATTTTTGTGAATTTCAAAAAATCAACTAGCTTATCAACTCCATGATTTCAACTATTCCTGTGTTACAATCTGACTTCAATTCAAGGAAACATAGATTGTTTATCGTATTATCAAAATTTCTACCGTTATTCATTTACCCGCTTGGCTTAGGTTTAATCCTTCTCCTGATCGCTCTGTTTGCCTTCAAAAAAAAGGGGGCAAAAAGGCTTGTATTGCTGGCTTTTTTGATTCTATGGGCATGTTCTACAGACCCGGTTTCTAAAGCATTGACCCAATCACTGGAATGGCAGTATTCCTACCCGGATACTGTTCCCGAGGCAGATGCTATCATCGTTTTAGGAGGTGGAACAGAAGCGGCTAATCCACCTCGCACATTCGTTGAGGTGAACAGCGCCGGGGACCGCGTGTTTGCCGCAGCGAAGTTATATCGAGAGGGGAAAGCACCGATCCTATTGCTCAGTGGGGGAAATATTGAATGGCTTCACGATAGCAACTCAACCCCTGCAGATCAAATGGCAGAAATGTTATCTTTTCTTGGAGTACCTTCTTCCGCCATGATCCTGGAAAACACATCCAGAAACACTTATGAAAATGTGCTCAATGCAAAGGAAATCATCACAAAAAAGGGCTACGAAAAGATCCTTCTGGTTACCTCTGCCATACACATGCCACGCTCGATGAAATTGTTTGAAAAACAAGGGATTGATGTCATCCCCATCCCGGTGGATTATTCCATCGTGGAAAATCAACAGGAGCAAGACTCTTTTCTGGATAATCTGTTGGGGTTGATTCCCAGTGCCAGCAATCTATCTATGACCACCAATGCGCTGAAGGAATATCTAGGTATCTGGACATATACGCTACAGGGCTGGATATAGAGCAATTATCCTGATTAAAATATTCTTTTAATTTTGATACTTGAACACAAACCAAACTCGAATCTCGTCACGATTTTCGAGAATTTATTAATGTTTCATTGCTATAATGCAAATAGAAGCTTTGAAAAGGAATATACATATAATGATTGAAAAAGAAAAACAACCCGGGGATCGACGGATCGCCGTATTGATTGATGGGGATAATGCACAGCCATCTTTGATAGAAAAGATCCTGGCAGAAGCAAGCAAATATGGATCGGTTACCATCCGGCGCAATTATGGGGATTGGACGACCTCCAATATGAATGGCTGGAAAGACACTTTGCAGACCTATGCAGTGCAGCCTATCCAGCAGTTCCGCTATACCGTTGGCAAGAATGCGACCGATTCAGCCATGATCATCGATGCGATGGACATCCTTTATGGCGGCAGCGTGGACGGTTTTTGCCTAGTTTCCAGCGATAGCGATTACACCCGTCTGGCTACCCGTATCCGCGAAAAAGGTTTTTTTGTGATGGGGATTGGACAGAAAAAGACACCGCGCGCCTTCGTCAATGCCTGTGATGTGTTTGTCTATACCGAGAACCTGATGCCGAAACAGGTTACGAAACGCAGCAGCCCCAAGAAAAATACCAAAAGTGATAAAGAGCATCAAACCCCCGATCCTGCCCCCCTGCTTAAACAGGCTTTCGATATCGCCGTGCAGGAGGATGGCTGGGCATTTTTAGGAACATTTGGACATCATCTGCGACAGCTCGATCCAAGCTTTGACGCGCGCACGTATGGGCACAGCCAGCTTTCCACACTGGTTCGTGCTTATTCAAAACTATTTGAGATCAAAGAAGTAAAATCACCAGAAGGCAATTCTGTGATCTATGTACGTTGGAAAGAGTGAATCAGGAGAACAAAATGGATCCCAAACTAGACATCATCTATCGTCGTCGCAGTATCCGCATTTTCGAGCGGAAAGAAGTGGAAAAGGGGTTGCTCGAAGAACTTCTACGAGCCGGCATGGCAGCTCCCAGCGCCAGCAATGGGCAGCCATGGGAATTTGTGGTGATAACCGACCCGGAACCGTTGGAGCAGCTGCAGAGTAAACTGCATTATGGAAAATACAATGCGCCCGCAGCCATTGCCGTCCTGGCAAATTTGAGCATAGCCAAAAAGGAATCATCTTTTCGTTTTTGGGTGCAGGATTGCAGTGCAGCTACTGAAAATATCCTGGTTGCCGCTGCCGGGTTGGGTTTGGGCAGCGTTTGGATCGGAGGCTACCCCAAAGAAGAGGTTACCGACCTAATCCACGAAATCCTGGAAATCCCTGAGAATATATACGTCCTGAACTTGATCTATATCGGTTACCCCGCTGAAGAGAAACCTGCTCGTACACAATATGAGGCAGAGCGAGTTCATTGGCAAAAATATTAATCAAGCAACTTAATAAAGACCAACCCAACATTAAGCCCCTGATTCATAACCTTCAATAAATGAGGTAGCTGTTGCATTCATGATCCATACATGGTTTACTTCTCAACTTTTTATTAGTCGTATTTGCCTTGAAAATTAGAGAAATACCGATTTAATAAAGGTACCTGACCGTTGTTCATTTAAAAATATAGTTATAAAAACGATATAACCTGTATTGCCAAATGGTATTAAGTGAAAACATACAACCAAAAGAACCATCAAGGAGTACAAAATTATGACATTTCCATACGATGACCTCATCAAGTTATGCGTCTCCCTCCTTCTGGGGGGTATCATCGGAGCTGAACGTGAGCGTTATAAAAAGGACGCTGGTCTGCGTACTACTATCCTGATTTCAATCGGGTCTACTCTCTTCACGATCCTTTCAGAACGCCTTGGGACAAGTATGGGAGCAAATCTCGACACCACCAGAATTGCAGCCAATATTGTTAGCGGAGTTGGCTTTCTAGGCGCAGGTGTCATTTTGCAGGAACATGGCAGAGTGAAGGGTCTCACCACAGCAGCTACCATCTGGATATCAGCAGCTATCGGTATGGCTTGTGGCGCCGGGGAATTTTTCCTCGCGGGGATTACCTCCCTGCTTACCATGATCGTTTTGGTTGCATTCACAAAGATCGAGGATAAGCTGGAAGTCTCGGTTGAAGAACGCACCTATGAGATCACCTCGAAAATCAGCTGGGAGAAATACAAGGAAATCAAAAGCCTTTTCAAAAGTTATGGCTTGATCATTACGAAATCAAAACAGGAAAAGAAAGCTGGCGGCGATATGGTGCTTACCCTTGAAGTAAGCGGACCCTCCAAAAAGCACGATAAAGTTGTACAGAAAATTCTCTCAGATAAAGAGATCAAAGAATACTGGTTCTAACAGTTCCGGAACTTTCAGGAGATTTCTTTCGATAGCACGATTCCATTCATGTGTCCGGTCGGATGGACTAGCCAGCAAAATCTTCTCGTTCAATTTAACCTGGATGATTACGGGGAAAACACGATAGTGAAGAGCAAGCAATATTGCCGATGGTTCTATCAGCTCTTTCATTGATGGCAGATTCATCTCTTTCGTCTACCTTTAAGACCAACAGAGCTTGATCAAAAGCCGGAAAGTTTTTGTGTTAAACTATGATTTGATAATCATTCTAATAAAAAGGATTCAAAATGAAAAAATTTCTACCCGTCATACTGGTATCGCTTTCTCTCATGATGGTTCTCAGCGCCTGTAGTTCAGATGAACCTTCATACACCACCGTAGGTGGGCTGGATGTCATGAGCGTCACCTATTCAAAAGCGATCACTGACGGAGAACCAACCACCATCACCAATGAATTCTATCCAACGGAGACTGTGTATTTGACCGTTGATATTCACGGTCGTCCTGAAAGTGGGATCGTTTCAGCAGAAGCATACTGGAATGACCAGTTCGTCTCCTCAGTGGATATTGATCTTGCTGATGTAAACAGCGGTGTGATCGTCTCTGTGGGAGAGAATACCTATGTTTCCATCACCCTGACCCCAGACGCCGACTGGCCGATCAGCAAGAACTATACATTCTTCGTCACCATCAATGGGGAAAAATTGGGGGAGTATCCTTTCACAGTAATCCCACCCGCAGATGCCATCCCCTCCGTCATAGATGCTGTCGCCCTTGCCAAAGACGTGGACGAATATTTCAACCCGATCGATTCAACCACCACATTCGCTGCGACCGATCCCGTATTCTTGGTCGCCAATGGGGATTTTGGAAGAGATACATGGTTCAATGTTTTATGGACGATTAGTGGTGAATCTTTGGTTGATTGCAATACCATCATCAAAGCCGACCAGGATTATCCAGATGACGGATTGTTTTTCTCCTGCGAACCCGACGCCGGATGGCCAACCGGTGAACACAATGTCACTTTATTCATGAATGATGAACTGGTGGGAACTTACCCCTTTACAGTGGAATAGTCCGAAATAGTACTATTTCGGAATGACAATCAGCATTTGCATATTTGTGCAAATTGCAGTAATATAGATTTACTGTTCGGAGGGAATCATTTATACCTTCGCACGATCGTCGTAGCACGGGGTGTAGGGGTACCGTGCGAGAAAGGTCGATAGTATCTAGAGGTCAGCTACTATCGACCTTTTATGTTAATCATTCTTGAGGTAAACGACTGTTACCCCTTCCCCACCTTCAGTACGTAATGCAGGCTCCCATCGTTCAACATATCGCGATGCCTGTAGATATTCGCGCACAACCTGCCGGATCGTTCCGGTTCCTTTGCCATGCACAATACGCACGTACGGCAGTCCGGCTGTGTATGCCTTTTCGAGATAGCGTTCCAATTCTGGTAGGGCATCATCCACCCGCATTCCGCGCAGGTGGCATTCCAATCCGGGTGATTTCCCCACTGTAGAAGAAACATGAGTTGAGCTTAAATCTGATCTCTCAGTTTTTTGTATGACAGTTTCTGTTTTCGAACGTGCGATGTCTCCAGCGCTAACCTTCATACGCATTTTCCCAATCTCGACCTCAACCGCATCCGTTAGAATAGCACTTACCACTCCTTCCACCTTAAGAGACCGCACATAAACCCGATCACCAACTTTCAACGGTCTGGCTGGTTGTCTGGAAATATTTTTCCGCTCAACCGGCTTTTGTTGAGCGGCTTCCATCACATCCAATTCTTTTTGGATCATTTTCCAATTCTCACCCAGTTGCTGCCCGCTTCCGCCCTGTTTACGAAGTTCTTTCAACTCTTCCCGTACAAATTCAATCTCCTCCAAAATTTCCTTTTGGGCATTTTCTAGAATTTGCAATCTTTCTTCTTCAATGCTATCAAGGCGTTGCTGCAATTCATCCTTTATTTTCTCCGCCTGTTGGTGCTGCAATTTGGCAGATTCAAGTTCGTTGCGTGAATTCTCAAGCTGGGCATGAATTTCATCCAGCAGATCATCAGCATGCAGCTCGTTGGGATCAAGCATTGAGCGCGCTACTTCGACCACTTTATCTTCCATGCCCAATCTGCTGGCAATGGCAAGCGCGTTCGATCTGCCGGGTATGCCCAATATCAGGTGATAGGTTGGTTTGAGTGTGGATAAGTCAAATTCCATGGATGCATTCATCACTCCTGCTTGAGAGTGAGCAAATGCCTTCAATTCTGGATAATGGGTTGCAACCAGATTCGGCGCCTTCTTTTCTACCATGTTCTGTAAGATCGCCCTCGCCAGAGCTGACCCTTCCTGTGGGTCGGTTCCCGCACCCAACTCATCCAGCAGCACCAATGTGTTCCAGCGAGTTTTCTTCAGGATGCGCACAATATTGGTAACATGACCGGAAAATGTCGAAAGGGATTGTTCAATGGATTGTTCATCACCAATATCCGCATATACATCACGAAACAACATCAGTTCAGAGCCTGATTGTGCTGGAATATGCAATCCGGATTGTGCCATGAGAACCAGCAGACCGGCTGTTTTCAGGGTCACCGTCTTACCACCGGTATTTGGTCCCGTAATGACGAGTGAGAATGTATCACCCGTCAGGTAGATATCGATGGGCACAACCTGATGGGGATTGATCAGAGGATGGCGCGCTTTCAAGAGTTTTAAAACCGAACGCCGGTCTTGTTTTCCTATTTCGTTGGGATGATGAATAACTGGTTCTACCGCTTGCAGATCTTCGGCATATTTAGCACACATCAAGGCGAGATCGAAAAATGCCAGTGCATTGACAATGGCGTTGAGTTCTGCAGCTGCACGCGCAACTTGAGATGATAGTTCTGCCAGAATGCGGCGGATCTCCTCTTTTTCATCCAGCTGCAGTTGCTGGATTGCATTGTTCAATTCAACCACTGCCAGCGGTTCAACAAAGAGGGTTGAGCCTGAGGCTGATTGATCCTGTACCACACTCTTGAAACGCCCTTTGTGTTCAGCGCGCAGCGGCACCACATAACGACCATTGCGCTGTGTGATGATAGCCTCTTGCAGGAAGCGGGTAGTATCCGGATCACTGATGATCTGTTCCAATTTTCGCTGCAAGCGATCGTGTGCGGTCTTGAGCTGTGCGCGAATGGATGCCAGCAGGGCAGATGCATCATCCACCACCTCCCCTTTTTCAGAGATGACCCGGCTAATAGCTTCGATTAATCCGGTAGGTGGAACAAGTGGGGCTGTGATAGTGACCAGGTGCGGATAATCTTGCTCTTGTTTGGCAAAGAAACGCCCTAGTTCGCGTGCAGATTCCAGGGTAGCTTTGATATCCAACAGATCGGATATCTCCAATACACCACCGCGCTCAGCCAGAGTCACTTGCGGACGAATATCACAGGCACCACCCACCCCGATCTCAGCCTGTTTGCTTAAAAGCAATCGCGCTTCAGTCGTGCGTTCAAGTCGATCTCGCGCAAGGCGAAAATCATTGGTGGGGCGCAGTGCATGTGCCAGCTTTTCGGACGCGCTGAAAGACGCATAGCTCTCCAACTTTTCAAGAATGCTGAAATATTCCAGGGTATGCAGGCTTTTTGTATCCATCTCTCTTCAATTATACTGGGGGGAGAGTTTTTCCTGTTGAAATGGAAACCTTTCAAACCAGGATTGTTATAATACAGATATCCATGAATATGAAAACCTTGTCAGACATACTGGATCCACTAACCATCCCTGCCCGCTATTGCGAGGACCTGGGAAATGATATTGTACGCTGCTACGCCTGCGCTCACCGCTGTACCTTGAAACCCGGGCAGCGTGGTGTGTGCAAAATGCGTTTCAATCAGGATGGAGTATTGCGAGCTCCCTGGGGGTATGTAGCCGCGGCTGCCATTGATCCCATTGAGAAAAAACCATTCATGCATTTTCTTCCCGGATCATCGGCAATGACTTTTGGCATGCTCGGTTGTAACTTCCACTGTGATTTCTGTCAGAACTGGGTTAGCTCGCAAGCCTTGCGCGACCCGGCATCAGATACCTCCGGTCGTTACATTGAGAAAACTACCCCGCAAGCGCTGGTTGCTTATGCTCAACAGGCTGGCGCGCGCATCGTTGCCAGCTCTTATAATGAACCGCTCATCACCAGTGAATGGGCTGTGGATATTTTCTCCCTCGCCAGAGAAGCAGGCTTGTACTGCGTGTACGTCTCCAATGGTTTTGCCACACCGGAGATTCTGAAAGCATTGCAGCCTTATCTGCAAGGGTTCAAGATCGATCTGAAATGTATGTCCGATTCCCACTATCGCGATCTGGGTGGAAATCTGCAGGTCGTTCTGGATGCCATCGTTCTAGCGCATGAGCTGGGGATGTGGGTGGAAGTAGTCACCCTGATCATCCCTGGTTTTAATGACAGCAACGAGGACCTATGGGAAATGGCACGCTTCCTGGCTGGAGTATCCCCTGATATCCCATGGCATGTCACATCCTTCTACCCAACCTACAAACGCACACGTACACCTGCCACATCAGCGGAGATCCTGATGCGGGCAACCGATATTGGGCAGGAAGCCGGTCTGCGCTATGTGTATGCCGGTAATTTACCTGGCAGAGTTGGTTCGCTCGAGAACACCTACTGCCCTCATTGCAGTGCATTATTAATCGAGCGTCGGGGATATAGCGTGGTCAAGAACAGCATTACAAGTGAAGGGATTTGTCCTAAATGTGGCAAGAAAATTGCAGGTTTATGGGGGTAAGAAATTGTACGATCGTACAAGGAACTTTTCAAAGGTATCTACGTTAATTAGATACAAATAAGCAGGATTATGATCTCTTTTGCGCGTAGCTTTTCACGCAAACTGGGGTTATAAACCAAAAGACCCAACGAAGTCGCCGCGCCACTTCCCTTACGGGAAAGGACTTACCTGGGAGAAGAAGAGGTGCATCATGGCTATCTGTATTATTTTTGTGGTTGGATTGGTCAGTTTTATGTTCCTTGCCATGAGCCTTACGGGTCTGAAATCATCGAAATAATGAATGATTCATTCGAAATTCCTTTTGAGCATGAATAAGCAAGCGCGGCAAATTTTCATCCACTCATAGGAACGAAGGATCACTGGCAGCCGCCGCACGGCTCGCAGGATTCCACTGACCATGCCAGGGAGCATAAAGCTCCCTGGCTTTTTTATCTTAGCGAGAGGTCCGCCCAAAGCGACCCATTCCGCCGCCCAGCCCGGTTCCCATCCCGCCACCCTGCATGGCATAACCAGCAGCAGCATTCTGCCAACCGGGAAATTCGATCCCTTCAGCGGCAAGCTGTTCCACTGCATACGCATGAGCAGCATCCGTCATGCTCCACACATCATCCACACCATAATCCAGTAAAACCTGCGAAAGGGTCAACCCTTCATCAAGCTGCGCCTGGATCTCTTCAGCAGAGATGCCCAGTTGATCAGCAACATATACGACCATATAGTCTTCCAGCAGCCCTAAGCCGGGCTCTTCACCTGGTTCAACTGCGGGTGCGACCCCGTTGGGACCGCGATATGAAATCTCATCACTGGCAGCATAAACCGCTCCGCTGCTGATAATCGCCACAGCCATAGCTGCGACAGTCATTCCTAATGCAATTTTCTTGGACATTTTATTTCTCCTTGTTTGTTTGTTTTGCATGCTTGAATAATAAGCGGCGTAAATGAAGGAAACCTGAAGTAGTTATGAATAAATCATGAATTCTTTTTTGGCATATACCCATATCTGGGGGTTCCATAAAAATTGTTTCCACCCTTACATCTTGACAAGTATAGAACTAGTGTTCTATAATAGAACATAGATTCTAAGATTTTTTCTATGGAGGAATATCATGAATAGAAGCCAGACACAGACCATATTTCACAACCCCCTTCAATTACTAAAAAGCCTGTATGAAAAAACCGGGGGAGCTTATACTTTTTTCATCACCACTGTGCTCGTTGCATTGGAAATTTTCAGCTTCAGTACAACAAAATTCGCCCTGCGCGACCTTTTGGGAGATATCGGGGTTGGCACAACCACCTGGGCAGCCATTCTGGCAGTGGCATTTTGCGGAATGGAACTCATCGGAATTATTCAGTTGTTCAATCCTCAAAATCGCCAAACCCAGGGTAATGAGGGATGGTTTCTACTGGGTGCCTGGTTATTGGCAGCCATCATGAATACCGGGCTGACCTGGTGGGGCATTTCACTCGCTATCTATAATCACCCCGTTGAAAGTGTATTGGTGGTTGATCCAATGACCATTGTCACCGTCATCCCTATCTTTGTAGCCTTGATAGTTTTGCTCATCCGCATTCTCATCATCGGAAGCATCACCGGCACCATCCATCGCGCGCATGCCAAACCAGGTAACAATGCACATCCTGCCAATCAGCCTTTTGGAATTCGCTCAGAACATGCCTCCTCTTCCACAGGGTTCGTTCGCCGCTCAACGGTACCACAAGGAACGCATGTTTTTTCACCTCGGGTTGATAGCACCAAATAAAGTCAATTGTTGAAAAATGCAACAGCATGGTGAGTGAGCTATACTGTTGCATTTTTTCGGCATTATTCTGTTTTCACAAATTTGCAATACATTCAGCCTGAAATTTCTTACATCGCATGGCTTATAATCCTCTATATGATCTTTGCTCACAATTTAACGACACCCCTCTATATAGCCACGCAGGAAGAAGTGCAATGTTTGGTTGATGCCCTGCGTGCGGAAAAACAGATTGCAGTGGATACAGAATCCGACAGCCTGTATGTCTATCAAGAAAAGGTTTGTCTCATTCAATTTTCCACACCCAATCATGACTATCTGGTTGACCCGCTCAGCGAGATTGATGTATCGCCCCTTGGATCTGTTTTCTCTGATCCATCCGTCGAAAAAATCTTCCACGCTGCCGAATATGATGTGATCTGCCTGCGCCGTGATTACGGTTTTAACTTCAACAATCTTTTTGACACCATGCAGGCTGCCCGCGTATTGGGTTTACCCAAGCTTGGGCTTTCATCATTATTAGAGGAATATTTTTCTGTGGTGGTCAACAAACGCTATCAAAAAGCAAATTGGGGAAAACGCCCTCTCCCACAGGAAATGCTTGATTATGCCCGTCTCGATACGCATTATTTGATCCCACTTCGCAAGATACTGAATTCGGAGTTGGAGAAAATAGACCGCCTGAAGGTTGCAGAGGAAGATTTTATCCGCATCTCGCATTCCTGTGCCACCCAAAATGAAAAACCATGCTACATGGCGGTGCGCGGATATCACACCCTTAACCCCCAGCAGTTAGCCGTTCTCAATGAACTGTGTACCTATCGTGAAAGGCGGGCTTTTCAAGCCAACCTGCCACCATTCAAAGTACTCAGCAGCACCGTTTTGTTCGAAGCTGCCAGACAGGCACCTTCTACCAAAGAAGAACTTGCCAGCCTGCCTGGTCTCTCTGAAAAATTACTGCACCGCCATGCTGCCGGTCTGCTGGAAGCCATCACGCTCGGGCAAAACCAACCGCCTATTTACCTCAATCACCGCGTAAAACCCTCTGAAGCATACATCATGCGGTTGGAAAACCTCAAAAAGTGGCGGCGGCAGTGCGCACGTGAGAAAGGCGTGGAATCAGATGTGGTGCTGTCACGGGAAATTGTAGAGGAGATCGCAAAAGCAAATCCTCAAAACGATCACGAACTGGCTGAACTGATGCAAGAGATGCCCGAACGTTTTCGTCTATACCATCAATTCATCTTGAACGCACTTCACGGAGAAAACTCATGAAAATCCATTTCAATGGTGCGGCACAAACCGTTACCGGATCGCAACATCTGCTGGAGATCAACGGGAAAAAAATATTGCTGGAATGCGGTATCTATCAGGGTCGCCGCAAGGATTTTTACAGCCGCAACTGCTGTTTTTCCTTTGATCCAGGTAGTGTGGATGCACTTATTCTTTCGCATGCCCATATCGATCACAGTGGCAATTTGCCCAATCTCGTCAAACAGGGTTACGCCGGTCCTATTTATGCCACGCCACCCACCTGTGAACTTGCAGATATCATGCTGCAGGATTCAGGACATATTTATGAAGAGGATGCGGAATATCTGAACAAGAAAAAGCGCCGCCGCGGTGAAGAGTTGATTGAGCCACTTTACACCAAAGAGGATGCCCGACAGGTCAAACAATATTTTCAACCGGTGGGCTACAATCAGGTTTTTGAACCCATTCCGGGTGTGCAGGCGCGCTTGCTGGACGCCGGACACATCTTAGGTTCGGCTGGGGTTTGCCTGGATATCGAAGAGCATGGAAAGACTACCCGCTTGTGGTTTTCCGGTGATATTGGACGCCCCGGTCTCTCCCTCATTCGGGATCCACAACTGCCCCAAAAAGTGAATTATCTCATCATGGAATGCACCTACGGGGATAAAGCCCACAGCGATCCTGAAGAAGCATTCGTCGAATTGCGTGATGTGGTGCTACGCACCGTGCAGCGCCGCGGAAAGATTATCATTCCCGCCTTCTCGGTCGGACGCACGCAGGAGATCGTCTATAACCTCAACCGCATGATCAGTGCTGGCGATCTGCCGCGCATCCCGGTCTTTGTCGATAGCCCGCTGGCGATCAACGCCACCGAAATATTCCGCCATCATCCCGAGTATTTTGATGATGAAACACACACCTTTATGGAAACTGGGAACCACCCAGCACTGACCTTTGATGGGTTGGAATACACACGCAGCGTAGAGGAATCCAAAGCCATCAATTACCAACCCGGTCCGCAGGTCATCATCGCTGCATCCGGTATGGCGGAAGCCGGGCGCATCCTGCATCACCTGAAGAACAATATCGAAGATGAACGCAATACGATCGTGATCGTCTCCTGGCAGGCGCCTTATACGCTAGGGCGCCGCATCGCCGACCGCGAACCAAAAGTGCGCATTTTCGGCGAGGAATACAACCTGCGCGCCGAGGTAGCCACCATTGGCGGTTTCTCCTCCCACGCCGGGCAAAATTTTCTCTTGGACTATGCCCAGTCAACTCAGAGCAGTTTACAGGGGCTGTTCCTGGTACATGGCGACCCGGACGCAGCCACTGCTTTTCAGCAGGTGCTGGCAGAGCATCACTTCAGTATTGTGCACTACCCGCAGATGGGTGAGAGCGTGGAAATTTAGCACCCTCAATGCTATAATTCGCAGCACGAACGGAGAGGTGCCGGAGTGGACGAACGGGGCGGTCTCGAAAACCGCTGTGGTCACTTTTGATCACCGAGGGTTCGAATCCCTCCCTCTCCGCCTTTTGAATCCATGATAGTTTTCTGATAAAAAAAAAGGGGGGGGTACTGATTGATTTTTTCTCTAAATTGTTAGTAAATAGTTTAGTAATTATTTTTAAAGTTGAAGACTTAATTGTCTTTCAAGCGGAGGATAAAATACTCCAATGATTGAGAAGGGATTTTCCATTCCCATTTTATGGAATCTATATGTTGTACCAACAAAGAAATATAAATCCTTTTTGGTACTAAATTCTTCAAAATATTTTTTCTTTACTATCTCATTTGCTTTATCTTCATCATATTTATGATTTTCCATACAATTCCAGAAGAGCGCACCAATCTCCCAATCAAAAATTTGTAATTTTCTTTCTTTTCCATCTAATGTTGTAAACCTATAATAATATTTGTAAGGTAATTTTCTGATAAGAGATCTACGGTTATTTACATTTTCAAATAATTTATATTGTTCCATTTTTTGAGAATATTTTTCTGGCCAATGTCTATCAGTGCTTTCGATCTCAAAATTAATTATTTTCTGCGGTTTTATTGTACCTAAAGAAACCTCTTCGGTTTTTGATAGAGCAATAATTTCATCAAATGAATAATATATATTTTTTAAAGTAATTTTTTTTCTTTCTTTCCATCCATCTTTGGTACTGATCGAATCAAGAATATCAATTTTTTCATCAAACATCTTTTTAGGAGAATAAGACTCTTTCCGAAAATCTTTTTTATTTTTTGTTAAATTTAACAGTATCCAATCATATTTTTTATATTGCTGGTTAAATGGTAAATCCCGATATGGTACAGGATAAATTCGTATCCAATCCCCCTCTTCTGTTAAACCCGCAGTACAAACTATTTCCTCATACCTAGGAGTTGGCATCGGATAAGTTTTAACAGTAATGAGTATCTTCGCGTTTGGTATTTCAATCCCCAACATTCATCATCCCCATATTTGTTTATAAATATCGTATAGATAGTTCACTTGTTTGATTATTTTTAATGAAATTAATCAATTCAGTTCTATGGCATTTATTATAGTCTTTCTCAAAACATAATATTGCCACTCTCTTATATTTGTCGATTAAATCAGAAATTTCATTTATCGATGTAATTTCTTTTTTTAATATTGACTCTCGATAATAATTAAACAAAGACAAATAGTCATTTGTTGAATTCAATGATGCTCTCTTAGAACTTTCAATTCCTAAATTTGGAAAATTAATGTAATCAATATTAATTGTGCTAAGAAAATTTGCTAATTTTTTTCCTGTGAAACCATATTTTCTTGAAATAGGATTTCGCCTCACATCAATTAACAATGAAATATTATTTAATATGAGTCCATCGAGAAATCGATCAATAGTTTTTCCTTCGTACCCAGCTGAGTATATGATTTTATTATTTTGTAAACTATTTTTGATCTTATTTCTCTCTTTTTCTGCAAACTCATTTGGGATTTCACTTCGTATTGCATAATAAGGAAATAGTCGATAGGCCTCGAAAATTAATTCATCTCGTGAATATGCTCCATACTTTACTTTGAGGTTGTTTATCAAAGCAATATCTGATTCTTTTAAGTATTCTAAAAAATTTGTTTTTGTTTTTATAGAAAAAGCATCCGTATTTTCTAAAAAACCTTCTTCAATTAAGTC
>DMDF01000029.1:0-24262 GCA_003446605.1 Anaerolineaceae bacterium | reverse complement strand
TGTAAATGATTGTCAAATTTTTGAAGAAACCCTAATAAGAATTTTTGCCGATAGTACAACATATTTATTAGAATATATTTCCTATTATAATCCTTATATATATTTTACATGTAAAATATTAAACCTATAATAACAAGTAGGATAAACAAATGAATTATCCTCCTTTTATTATGTTAATCGCCGAAGCCATGCCGGAAAATGAAGCAGAATACTTCTATTCTTCTCAAGATTCCCTGTATGTGCTGAACACCATCAGCGCTTTCCAGCAAGCCGGCTCCCCCGTTCACAGCATAGCGGAGATCACCAATTTAGGTGTATATCTGACCGTGGCGGTGAAGGAACCCCGCCCGGGGGTGAGCATGCCGCGCGAACTGATCGAGAAGCATGTTCCCGCGCTCGAAGCGGAGATCGCGCAGTTTCCTAACCTGAAAGTCATTCTCCTAATGGGCGACGTCGCCATCAAAGCCCTCAACCTGATCGCTCGCCGCAGAACAGGCAAAGCCTGCATTCCTGCTGGCTCCACCTACAAGATGCGTGATCAAGAATTCTTCTTTGAAGGTATACGCGTTTTCCCATCCTATCTGCAGACCGGCAAGAACTTTCTCATCGAAAAAGCCAAGCAACGCATGGTGGCAGATGATCTCCAACGTGCTTTTGACTGGGTCAAACAGGGAAAACAATGAGCAAAGAATCTGATCTTTTACCTGTACTGCAAGCCTTATCCAAACCAGAAAATCTGGAAGGCATGCGGCATTTCGGGATGGCGGGGGAGAACCGACTGGGAATCGCCATCCCCGAGCTGCGCCGGTTGGCGAAAGAACATGGCAAAGACCACGCCATGGCGCTCAGTCTGTGGCGTTCGGGCATACCCGAAGCGCAGATCCTGGCTTCCATGGTAGACGATCCCCCCCAGGTGAGCGAAGAACAATTGGAAGAATGGGTGGCGGACTTCTGCGCGTGGGATGTCTGCGATCAGGTTTGCATGAATTTGTTTCAAAATGTCCCCGCTGCCATCGCTCGCATCCCTGCCTGGGTAGCACGCGAGGAGGAATTTGTACGTCGCACTCCTTTCAGTTTGATGGCTTGCCTGGCGTGGCACGATAAACAAGCCAGGGATGATATTTTCGTAGGTTACTTCCCGCTCATCAAACAGGCAGCCGATGATGAACGTAATTTCGTCAAGAAAGCGGTGAATTGGGCACTGCGCAACATCGGCAAACGCAACCCGGCTCTCAACCAAGCAGCCATAACTTTGGCAGAGGACTTACAGAAGATGGATTCTAAATCCGCGCGTTGGATCGCAGTGGACGCCCTGCGTGAATTGCGCGGCGAGGCGGTACAAAAACGCATCCGGCAAAAAGCGATTCCGTGATATTTTGTATCAGCTGTGAAAGATGGCTGCAATCAGCGAGATGCCAAAACCGACCAGGATGACACCGGCAACTTTATTGATAATGGAATAGAAAGCCGGTTTTAGATGCCCGCGCAACAAGGAGACCAGGCTGCTCAGCAGCAACCACCAACAGGCAGAGCCGCAAAAAACTCCCAGCACCAGTCCCACCATCTGGTTCATTGAAGCCTGTCCCTCAACGAAGCCCAACCCCGCATACACCGCGGTGAAAGAAAGGATGGTGATGGGATTGGTCAGTGTCAGCAAGAAGGTGGAACCATAATCCGCCAACAGACCACGGGGTGCGGGTGCAATCGTTGCGCCTTGTTCCTTCTGGAAAAACGCTTTGATCCCCAGAAAGATAAGCACTATCCCTCCCACAACACGCAGTGGAATTTGATACTGTACCAGATTGTTCCCCAGCCACACCGCCCCAAAAGCCGCCAGCGCGCCATAAAGCAGATCAGCAGAGGCAGCCCCCAGCCCTGAAATAAAACCAGAACGAATCCCTTTTTTGAGAGTGCGTTGGATGCACAGCACACCGATGGGTCCAACCGGCGCAGCAATGGAAAAGCCAAGCCCCATGCCCTTGATGAATAACGCCCACACCCCCAGCATAGCAGCTAGCGGTATGCCCAACGCGCCATGGCGCGCGTGACATAAAATTCGAGGACAACCATGGCAACTCCCCCAACACCGGATATTAACAAAACCGTCTCTTGAGAAAGCGGTTCTTTCAGGGCAAACATACCGCTGATATTCGCTGCGGTAGTGGCATCGTTGGTCGCTAACCACAGGGAGACACAGCAGGCAATTGCCAGCACCACGCTGGTGAAAATTCCGGTTTTTTTAAAGATCACTTCCGCTTCTAACGGTGCCCTCTGCTCTTCTAATGTGCGCAGTCCCATGTAAAAACCGGCTAATAATCCCAGTAAGAAGTTAAAAACCGGCACACCCATGAAAAATCCATACAGCCCAACCGAATAAAAAATATAGATCACCGCCATCCATACCAAATTCAAGCGATACGCATTCACCACCCATTTACCCACAAAAAGGATATCGATCACGATCCCGACCAGCAGTCCACCCAGTGCGCCATATTTAATGGAACTCTCCGGTAAAAAGGTAATGCTGCCCCACCAACCGATCAGGAAACACAGGATGGGAAACACACCGCCAAAAATGGCAAACATCAATATAGGCTCTACTTTAGGGAATATCCTGCGAAAATCGTTCATGCTGCCTCCTCAAACCGCCTAAGTATACCGCGTATACCCTTTGTCTATCTCTCAAAACATGCTACTTTTTACATCACCCGGCAAATTTCGGTTCCGGCAAACCGCACACCCCCGGCTGGCACTGGAATAGATTGCCTGCTTGCGGCTGATCTGCCAGCTGCTCTGTCGATAATCCCTCGCGAGCGGAGGTGATATAAAGTGTTGTAAAATCATCCCCACCAAACGCGCACGATGAGGGTTGTTGTACCGGGACCTCCACCTTTTCCAGAAATTTCCCTTCAGGGGAATAGCATTCCACACGCCATCCCCCCCACAGAGCACACCACACACAACCGTTTGCATCCACCGTCAAACCATCCGGGTTGCCTTCCTGCCCTGAAAAGCGCACCAACTCTCTCTTATGGCTGATTGTGCCGTTCTCGTGGTCAAAATCGTATGCGAAAATTGTATGCTTCAAGGTATCGGCGTGATACATCACACAGTCATCCGGCGACCAACCAATTCCGTTGGATATGGTGACATTGTGGATTATGGGGGTTATCATAAGGTTCTCATCTAACCGGTACAGTGTACTGCTGGTATCATGGGTAGTCATGGTGCCAGCCCAGAAGCGTCCATCGCGATCAACCTTGCCATCATTGAAACGCGCGTTTGGTTTTCCCTTTTCAGGGTGCCCGATAGGATGAAAAGTGTCCCGGTCAGAATCCCAAAACGCAAACCCGTCTTCCCCTGCCGTGATGAAGGTATTGGTGCCGCGCAGACCCAACGCACTGACCAGATGGTTGATGTTAATGACCTGGTATTCCCCCGTGCGCGGGTCATATCGTTGGATCTTCTTTTGCAGAATATCCAGCCAATACAATCTATTTTCGAGGGGATGCCAGATAGGTCCCTCTCCTAATTCATTATGGCATTCAAGTACAGTAATTGCTTTCATCATCCCTTTCAATCAGTATTAAACAATGTGTTTCTCCAGCACCAGCGCATCTTCCCCGCCTTGATAATATTGCGACCAGACCTCGATCTGGATATATCCCATCTTTTTGTACAGGTTTATGGCAGCTTCATTCGATATCCGCACACACAAGCGCACCACCTTTGTAGATAACTGCTGTTCACATTCTCTGAGGAGTGCTTGTGCCACACCCTGCCGGCGATATTCTTGCAGCACTCCCAATGTGATGATCCATCCGGTGCGCTGGTGATCACGGGTTTCTCCACCGATGAATCCGATCATCTTTCCATCCAGTTCTGCTTTCAAACGGACCATGCCCGGAAACGTCAGCACTCCCAGCAGATCAATCAGCGGCCAGACATCCCTCTCAAAACAAACATGCTCAAGATGGTTGAGCTCCTGCAAATCACGCCATGTAGCAGACCTGATAGAAAGAGATGCTTCCTTTTCCATTCATTAATTGTACCTGTACTACGTGCTGTCTATATTCTTGTTCATCACTGGCTGTCAGCCAAATTTATGATTTTCTATATTTTGGCAATATCCTCTAGACAGACAATAGCAATAAACCCTTATGCGCTGCAGACGATACTACCGAGATGGTCATTTTTACAATTGCCTGGGTGCTCTTCATGGCGCTGGCGTTCATCAGCGCCCACCAAACGGTTATGTGATCGTAGCCTGCACAAGTTTTTCTCGAAAGATAGTAAATATCTCCGTTTGAATGTACCGGAATCCCTTTTGTTTTCCCATTCCGATTAAATTGACAATCCAATTCAGTGAAAAACCTAACAAAACGTTAACCTGTTCTTCGTTGATTCTTGACATTGGGCTTTTATACTGGCAACATGCAAAAAACTATTACAACTTTTTTTATCGATCTGGATGGTACAGTATATGACCGGAATAATGGAATGATGGAAGCTATGACCGAACGGATTGCTTTATATGTCGAAAAAGTCCTGCATGTACCGCATGCACAGGTCCCTTCCCTCATGGAGCATTATTACCAAACATACGGGTCCTCTCTTCGCGGTCTCCAACAGGATTTTGTATTTGATCCCAAAGATTATCTGGCTTTTGTTCATGATCTTGATCTGGATGCTTACTTGAAACCCGATCCTGTGTTGCGAGAAAGTCTTATCTCCATCTCAACGCCCAAGTGGATCTTCACCAATTCTGACCGTAATCATGCGCTTAGAGTGCTCGATAAATTAGAAATCACCGATTGTTTTGAGGGCATCCTGGATGTGTGGACCATGGAATATGTATCCAAACCCCATCCCTGGGTTTATCATCATGCCTTGGAGATGGCAGGCGATCCTGACCCGTGGCAGTGTGTTTTTATTGATGATTCCGCACGCAATCTCAAACCCGCTGCTCATATCGGTTTTTCGACCATCTGGGTCGGGGAAGGAGCGCTGCCATTTGGTGCGCATCTTTCCATGTCCCATCTTCACAACCTGCCGGCTGCGTTTGAATTGATCGAAAAGGATTTTATCCTCCCCGATATTTTCACGCCGCTTCCACAGCTGCAACCCTTCACTTATTAAAAAGCCATGCCTGAAAAGCCATCTGTTTTGTTCATTTGTGGTTCGCTCAACCAGACCATCATGATGCACAAGATCTCTCAGCAGATGGGCGATATTGATTCCTTTTTCACGCCCTATTATGCTGATGGTTTGGTTGGCGTTCTCGCCAAAATGCATATGCTGCAAGCAACCATCCTGGGCGGTCGCCACCGCAGGGAGACCATGAACTATATTAATACTCACCAGCTCCTTCCGGATTTGCGCGGGAAACGCAATGACTATGATCTGGTTGTTACCTGCAGTGACCTCATCATCCAGAAGAACATTCGCGGTAAACGTCTTGTGCTTGTGCAGGAGGGTATGACCGAACCAGAGGGGTTGGCATTTCAACTGGTGAAATATTTGCGTTTCCCGCGCTATCTCGCTAACACTGCTGCTACAGGTCTTTCGGATGCTTATCAGGTTTTTTGCGTAGCTTCTGATGGATATCGGGACCTGTTTGTTAAAAAAGGGGTTAAACCTTCCAAAATCGCCATTACAGGTATCCCAAACTTCGATGACCTCACTGCGGTGAAAGATGCGGATTTTCCCTATCACGATTATGTTCTGGTAGCCACATCCCCTTTGCGTGAGACGGGACAATTTGACAATCGCCCTACTTTCATCAAACATTGTGTGAAAATTGCTGCAGGTAGACAAGTGATCTTCAAACTGCACCCAATGGAAAAAGCCCGGCGCGCATGGCGTGAGATTCATCGACTGGCTCCTGAAGCAAAGATCTACCGGCGTGGCGATATTAACCCAATGATCGCAAATGCATCGGTTGTGATCACCCAGCGCTCAACCTGTACCTTCGTCGCCATGGCACTTGGAAAGGAAGTACACTCCTACCTCGATCTGGAGAAAGTTCGTACCTTGATGCCCATTCAAAATGGTGGCACTTCTGCCAGTAATATTGCTGCTGTTTGCCAGCAGGTATTGCAAAGACCCTTACCGGTCACCGTTCAACTTCATACCTGGCTTCGACCCCTTACCGAATGGAAAATCTTCCAGGGGTAATCCTTTTCGCAAAACAACCGCTGTTTTTTACACTCTGCGCATGCCATTATAAAATTTCTGGCTAAATCCTGCCGAGAAATCAAATGACCAGGTTGAGCGTGTTTCAGTATGAGAGTGATTCTCGTCTGCGCCGTACACCACAACGTTCGAAAAGGTCTTGATGCGCCCAAAACTAGCCTGGTTGGGTGAGACAGGTACCTGATTACGCCAGGTGCCCGAGTTGAAGTAATAACGTTCCACACCATCCTGTGCATCCAGCAATGCTACCTGCGGTTGGTGGGTATGACCCGATATAACACAGCGTACTGAGTCCCCATTTTTTTGCAGCAGCTCTTCTCTCCCAGCCGGTAAATCTTGCTCATTCTTTCCGATGCGATTTGTGATGGAATTTGAAGCGCGGTGAACCAACCGGTAAGGAATATTCTTGTGCCACGGGTTCAAGCGAACGATCTTCCGCAGAATATTGCCCTGCATTGCTGGAGAGTTCAAATAAGGATCTTTGCGCAGATCATTAACCGCTTTGAGGATGATAGGTTCCAGATACTGCCATACCTGGCGGCGGGTGAAACCCGGCATGGTCAGGAGGAAATTAATGAGGGCGGATTGCGGTCTAACATCCTGAAATTCTACCAACCGAAAATAGAGGTGCTGTAAATTCTCGTTCTGCAGAATGGTTTGCGTGCCATAATGAGATGCAAACAGGTAAGGCAGTTTATACACGAGCTCAATCGCGGAAAAATCATCCACCGGGGCTGCTTCGTATTCCTGCAGCGGAATATTCGCTGGAATAAGAGAGGCAGTTCTATAGTTCGCAGAAAAGTTCATGGGGTCATATTCATGCCCATGTCGTACAAATGCCAGCGGTTTATCATGATCCATATAGGTAAAAGTATGTGGCAGGGGAGCATCACTGCCCGGCAATCCGAGCAACGCACGCGCCTTTGCACGTGTGGCAGGGGTGGCATTCACCAGACGGTCATGATTTCCCAACAGGTAATGCAGATGAAAATCAGTACTGAAATACGTGGAAAAATCACGGATCACCGCCAGGGATGCTGCCACTTTCTCCTCTTCCCCAATCAGGTCCAGCAGACGTAGAATTTTTTTCTCATGTTCAGACCCGGGTGTGATTTCCTTCGCATTGATATAGGGTTTAACTCCATTCTCATACCAGATATTGGAATGGTTAAGTTCAAGAATATCGCCTGCCAGAACCAGATCAACCGAACGTGCGTGGTTGACCGCCGCTTCCTTGGCAATACCTCGAATGAACTTCTGGTAGGCTTTTGCATCCAGGTTGCGGTTGACCCGCAATGCCGGGTGCACCCCCAGGGTACATTCCTCCAGGTGAATATCTGAAATGACAATCAACATAGTTTTTCCTTCAATACTTTCTACCTGCGTTTTTATATCACAATCAAGCAGAACCAATATAAAGAAAGCATTATCATTCTATTAACAAAAATGCAGCCTTCTTGACACTCATTATAGTTGGAGTTATACTGCCCCATATAAAGTCCTTCAGGGCAGGGTGAGAGAGTACGCTCTCAATTCCCGATCGGTGGTGATAACCCACAAGCGCTGCAATGCGCAGATCCGGTGAAATTCCGGGGTCGACGGTACAGTCCGGATAAAAGAAGGTTTAAACCAGACCAATACAGCCCTGAAAAAGTTCGGGGCTTTTTTATTTACAATGAAAAACAAGAAAATAAAAACTGAATCCGAGCGTAAACCGTCTATTTGGGTATACCCCATTGCATTGCTACTTTTTCTGTTCGTCTGGCAGGGGCTGGTACTGCTGTTGAAATTACCAGCTTTCATCCTGCCTTCACCACAGCAAGTATGGATGCGATTGGGAGTTGCAATTCGCGATGGCAGTCTAGCACGCCATCTGCTGGCAACCCTAACTGAGGTGTTGAGCGGCTTGTTTTTTGGAATTTTGACCGCTTCTCTGCTAGGATATCTGCTCTCTAAATCCAAGGTTCTCGAGAACATACTCTCTCCATTCCTGGTTGCCAGTCAGGCAGTTCCGGTGGCTGCCATTGCTCCACTTCTTATCATCTGGTTTGGTTCAGGGGTGATGTCAAAGATTTTGATTTGCTCGCTGACAGTATTTTTTCCGGTACTGGTGAATACGCTGGTAGGGCTGCATGCCGTTCCTGACAGCATGCGCGATCTGATGCGCACCCTGCACGCTACTCGCTGGCAAACCTTGCGTTACCTGGAACTGCCCGCCGCCCTGCCAATTCTACTGGGGGGCATGCGCGTGGGTGCAACCCTTTCTGTGATCGGCGCCGTGGTAGGAGAGCTGGCTGGCGCGGATAAAGGGTTAGGATTTCTAATCAATGTGGGACGCGGGCAATACGATACCGCGCTGGTCTTTGTGGCGGTGTTAACCCTCGTTCTGCTGGCAATCTGTTTATACGGAATCGTTCTTCTGCTTGAAAAGCGCCTACTGCGTTGGCAGGAGGTTAAATAAAGGAGAAAACAATGAAAAAAAACATCCTGATCTTGAGCTTGCTCGTATTTTTTCTGGCGGCATGCAGCCCTCAGAAAGAGGAAACACCCACCCTTACCCCCATCACCCTGCCCGCCGGCTACATCCCCAATGTGCAATTTGCACCACTATATGTAGCCATTGAAAAAGGGTTCTATGCAGCCCATGGGCTAGATGTATCCATCGATTACAACATGGAAACCGATAACGTGGCTCTACTGGGAGTGGGAGAGCTGGATTTTGCGATCGCTTCCGGGGAGCAGGTGCTGCTGGGACAGGGGCAGGATCTACCGGTCGTATATGTGCTGGCATGGTATCAAGATTATCCGGTGGGGGTTGTTTCACTGGCAGAAAAAAACATTGAGCAACCTTCCGACCTCATCGGAAAAAAGATCGGCATCCCAGGATTGTACGGCGCCAGCTATATTGGTTTTCGCGCGCTGCTGCAGGCAAATGGATTGCAGGAAAGCGATATGATGCTGGATTCGATCGGCTACGCCACCGTGGAAGCCCTGGTGAATGA
Organism: Anaerolineaceae bacterium; assembly: GCA_003446605.1. Taxonomy (GTDB): domain Bacteria; phylum Chloroflexota; class Anaerolineae; order Anaerolineales; family Anaerolineaceae; genus UBA4781. The sequence continues at coordinate 15,065 of DMDF01000029.1, read as the reverse complement.
CCAGGAAGAAGCGGCTGTCATTTACGTGAGCAATGAACCCATCCAGCTTGAAGCGCAGGGACACTCCATCAACACTCTGCGCGTATCCGATTACACCGATCTGGTTGGTAATGGATTGATCACCAACCAGAAGGTGATCGAAGAAAATCCCGAGCTGGTGCGCGCCATGGTAGAAGCAACCCTGCAGGGTATCCGCTTCACCCAGCAAAACCCGGATGAAGCCTTCGAGATCTGCAAAAAATATGTGGATAACCTGGCAGATCTCAGCGAAGAGGAACAACAGGTACAGCGCCAGGTTCTGGATGCTTCCATCGCGCTGTATCATATTGAACAGAATGGTGCCACCGAGCTGCAAACCTGGCAGAATATGCAAAGTATTTTGTTGGATATGGGATTATTGACCGAAGAGCTCGATTTAAACCAGGTTTATAACAATGATTACCTGCCGGATTGAACCCATAAATTTGGTAAGATAGGAAAATTATTGTTGCATGAACGATTTCTTTTTCAAACAGAAGGGAATTAAACCCATGACCAAAAAGGTACTATCTCTTTTATTGCTTATACTCCTGCTGGCTGGTTGCCGTACCTCAGATGCACCCGTCAAAGAAGATCTGATCCCCGTCATCCTACCGGTGGGATATATCCCCAACGTGCAGTTCGCGCCCATGTATGTGGCGATCGAGAAAGGCTTCTATGCAGCCCATGGATTGGATGTAAGCATGGACTACAACATGGAAACCGACAGCGTGGCATTGATCGGTGCCGGGGAACTGGATTTTGCCATCGTCTCCGGTGAACAGGTGCTGCTCGGGCGTGCCCAGGGCTTGCCCGTGGTATATGTGATGGCATGGTACCAGGAATTCCCGGTAGGGGTGGCAGCCCTGGCTGAGAGCGGGATTGCAGAACCCGCTGATCTGGCAGGCAAGAAAGTCGGCATCCCCGGTTTGTATGGCGCCAGCTATATCGGTCTGCGCGCGCTGCTGCAAGCCAATGGGCTGCAAGAAAGCGACCTGACCCTCGATTCGATCGGCTACACCCAAACCGAAGCCCTGTTGGACGGATTGGAAGACGCTGTGGTGATCTACGTCAGCAACGAACCCATCAGGCTGGAAGCGGAAGGATATGGTGTGAATGTGATGCGCGTTTCTGATTCCCTGCAGCTGGTCGCCAATGGTCTGGTTACCAGTGAGGAGATGATTGCACAACGCCCCGAGATCGTGCGCGGCATGGCAGCCGCCACCCTGGAAGGAGTGGCATATATCACCGATCACCCGGATGAAGCTTTTGAGATCTGCAAAAAATATGTGGATAATCTGGAAAGCCTGAGCCCGGAGGAACAAGAAGTACAACGTAAAGTACTGGAAACATCCATACCCATGTTTGCGATCGAGAAGAAAGGCGCAACTGACCCGCAAGCCTGGCAAAACATGCAGCAGGTACTGCTGGATATGGGACTGTTGCTGGAACCACTCCCATTGAATGAGGCATTCACCAACGAATTTCTCCCGGAATAATATGAACGAACAATCCTTTGCCTTTCATTTGAATGCAGTTAGCAAAAATTTCCCCGAAAAAGAAGGGGAATTGGAGGCATTGGAAAATGTCAGCCTGGAGGTGCCGCCCGAGCAATTTCTGTGTGTGTTGGGTCCTTCAGGCAGTGGAAAAAGTACGCTTTTGCGTCTGCTGGCAGGGCTGCTGAAACCGAGTTCGGGGGAGATCCTTTTTCCGGGGAATGAGCAGCCATCGGTGGGACTGGTCTTTCAGCAAGCTAACCTCATGCCCTGGCGGGATGTATGGGCAAACATCAGCCTGCCGCTGGAACTGCGCGCCGTGGAGCCACAGGAAATTGAACGACGCGTCACGGAAATGATCGAACTGGTGGGGTTGCAGGAATTTCAACATGCCTGGTCTGCCACGCTTTCAGGGGGTATGGCACAGCGGGTTGCGATCGCCCGCGCGCTCATCCAGGACCCAGACCTGCTGCTATTGGATGAACCTTTTGGCGCGCTGGATGCCATCACCCGCGAACGCATGGGAACAGAACTGCTGCATATTTGGGAAAAACGCCGTAAGACGGTGGTGCTGGTCACCCATTCCATTTCCGAAGCGCTGCTGCTTTCTGATCGGGTGGTGGTGCTTACCCGCCGACCAGGCACGGTATGTCTTGATTTGCTGAATGACTTGCCGCGCCCGCGCAGCGATGAAACCCGCTATGACCCGCACTTTGTCCAGCTCTCTCGCACTCTGCGTGCATCCATTGAACAATAAAATTCCGGCTTGCCCAGCTTCCTTCCATGCATAAACTATCCATTTCCTTAAAAAACAAATAGTGTTATGAATGTATAATTAACATAATCAGAATACCTGCAAAATTAGATATGCAGGTGCGTAAAAAAGAAGCCCGATCCTATCGTCCGGCAACTTTTTTCTACAAGAAAGGGTAAAAATGCAAACAAAAGTGTATGTTGGCAATCTCTCGTTCGATGCCAGCGAAGAATCCCTGAAGGAATTATTTTCCCAGGCAGGGGAAGTTGTCTCGGCGAACATCATCACCGATAAGTTCTCTGGACGCTCAAAAGGATTTGGGTTCGTGGAATTCAAGACCGAAGAAGGCATGAAAGCAGCAATCGAAAAATTCAATGGATATTCATACCTGGATCGCGATCTACGCGTAGATGAAGCACGCCCTCCACAAAAAAGGGAAAATACCGGGGGCAACCGACGCGGTGGTGGTGGAGGCTACAACCGCAATCGATACTAGAAATTCCGCTAAAAAAATCCGATAATACAACCAATCAAACTACCCCTTATGGAACTCATAAGGGGTAGTTTGTACCTTTTTGGGAACGGGGGGGTGATCTCACGGTGTTTGACGATGGAATCGTCGCAGATGGCAAATACCGGTTTGATCTGGCAGCAGATGCAAAGCCACACCCGCGTGACCCTGGATAAAGCCCGCCATGCGTGCCGGGTTACCATGACCAATTCAAAGTATGTGTAGATGCGCTTACTTCGTAGCTAATATCACACAGCGAAAGCCACGATTCACCCCACCCGATTCGGGCTGGTGGTGTAAACGATCCGCAATGCGCGTATGTTCATAATTATCATAATAACTCCCCCCTTTTAAAACCTTATCTACACCCGTCGCCGGTCCCATCGGATTTTCGTAGGGCGCTGCCGAATAGTAGTTTTCATCGTACCAATCAAACACCCACTCGCGTACATTACCCGCCATATCCAACACCCCATACGGACTGGCTCCCTTGGGATAGGCATCCACAGGCGTTGTATCTCCTACCGAATTAGCCGCATTGACATTTTCCTCTGAAGGACCATTTTCCCAGGGGTATTTTGCTCTGCCCGTACCACGCGCGGCTTTCTCCCACTCCGCCTCGGTCGGCAATCTACCTCCAACCCATGTGCAATAATCCGTAGCATCCTGCCAGGATACATATACCACCGGGTAATCAGCATACACCGGATCGCGAAAGCGCGGGTTGGTCTCTTCACTGGAAGGTTGCCCGCAGCTGCCCGCGGTGACACATTCTGCATACATGGCATTGGTCACTTCCGTTTTGTAGAGCCAGAACGCATCCAGGTAGACTTTGTGTTCGGGAGTCTCATCCAGATTGAACTCGTGATCCCATTCCCCAGAGCCAACCCACGATTCCCCCTCCGGAACATATATCAGCTTCATGCCATCGCTGGCTCTCAATACAGTGCACTGCACAACAGATAACCCTAGCATCACCATGCAGATCGTCGTGGTACAAATTATCCTTTTTCTCATCTACCCGATCCAGTGATCTATAAAATAGAGAAAAGATCACCTTCTCAGCGTACAAAGATGGTGTTGCAGGTAATGCACAAATTCAGGAGAATCAAAAAAGCCAATCTATCGTGGGGAAGTGGTGGTTGGTGGTGGCATTGGAACAAATCTAGGAAGTATATGAACGCATCTGCTTTTTTTACTTTTTTATATTTTCCAGCGTCCGGCTGACAGATTTTATTATCCAGGGTGGTGAGGGTCTTTATGGCTCTCTGCAGGGATGCAAATCTCAGAATTTCTCTTTTTTATTAGCCTCTGTGGTTTTATGCATCTATCAAGATAATTAATATTGGTCAAATCAGCAACTTTTTTCCATAGCTCTATAAATTACTTGACTTAAACATGATGCTGACTATAATTGTTATATCAACATAACGACCTGATATTATGTAGATAAAAAATGAAAAAAAATACATCTAATAATTTGGAAATTAAAGTCCTTGATAAGGGCAGCCATATTCCCCTGTATCTTCAATTAGCCAATCAACTCATCGGGCAGATGCGTTCAGGCGCTTTGAAACCTGGGGATAGATTGCCTTCAGAACATGAATTGACAGAGAGACTTAATGTAAGCCGCATAACTGCGCGCCAAGCCATCGAAACCTTGCTTGAAAAGGGGTTGATCTATCGCGAACAAGGGCGCGGAACTTTCATGGCTGAAATGAAAATGCATGGCATTCGCGGATTCACAAGCTTCACAGAAGATATGCGTTCACGTGGTTTGGTACCGGGTTCACGAATTATCAAAATGGAACTTGTGCATGTCGAAGAGAAATTGCAGCAAGATTTGAAGGTTGCTTCCAATGATCTGGTTATACATTTAGTTCGATTGAGATTGGCAGATGGTGAACCTGTCGCATTTCAGGTTACATACCTTCCTTATAAAATTTGTCCCGGATTAGAAAATGAAGATTTAAGTGATCGTTCACTATTCCAAGTATTGCGGGATAAGTATTATGTCTATCCCGTTTGGACAGAAGCCGTTGTAAGGGCATTAACCCCGACTCCGGAAGAAGCTGAATTATTGAGGATAGGATTGGACGAACCTGTTCTTGCCGTGAATGGTGTGACTTACACAGAATCGTTTGATGTTGTGGAGGTAGTCCGTACTGTTTACCTGGGGAACGCTATTTCATTATATATGGGACGTCAAAGATTAGGCTGAGAAAGGAATTTCTGCAGATCACTGCAAGGCAATGAAAGCTGAAAAAGATTTATTTTTGGCTGTTGATATTGGCGGCACGAAAATAGCTGTCGGTCTCATTGACAACGATGGTCATATTCTTGCCTATAACCAGGATCAAACCTGTCAGATCAGTCCAAAAGAGGGGATTCGGCAAATCATTAATATGCTGGAATCTCTTGTTGATCAACAAAGAATACAAATAGAAACAGTTACAGCTATAGGTATCGGAATTCCGGCGGTATTAGAACCTGAATCAGATTATGTGATTTGGGCTCCCAATCTCAATAATTGGAGAAATGTGGATTTAAAGGGAGCTCTTGCGACTTACTTCAAATTACCGGTTTACATTGAATATGATGGTCATGCAGCCGTGCTAGGAGAATGGTGGGTCGGTGCTGGCAGAACATACCACACTTTGGTTGATATCATCATTGGTACCGGGGTGGGCGGGGGAATGATTTTAGACGGGAAATTATTCCGTGGGAATAACCGTTTAGCTGGTGCAGCAGGTTGGTTTGGGCCATCCACATGTATAGGTCAACAGGATGAACGACCTTTAACCAACGGATATTGGGAATCCCATGTCTCCGGACCAGCCGTCACCGTGAGAGCGAAAAAATTAGCTCGAGTAAATGAGGATTCTGCAATCGTCAGGTTAGCGACAGAAGAGCGGTTGTCATCGATAACCCTCTTTGCGGCGGCAAAACAGGGAGATCAGGCAGCACAAAAGCTGTGCAATCAGGTTGCGGATGAAATTGGCAGTGGAATAGCAAACGTGGTTAGCATGATCAATCCGCAACTGGTGATTCTCGGAGGGGGTTTGGGGAGCAATTGTGCTTTTTTGTTACCTCGTATCCGCAAATTTGTTGATCATTGGGCACAACCATTTTCTGCACAATCAGTGGAAATAGTCATTTCCGCATTAGGGTCCCAGGCAGGTTTGTTGGGAGCAGCCTATGCCGCAATCTTGAGGAGTGCGGAGGATTGATGAAAGGAGGACACGAAGATTACATTTTATACACACCGACCAAATTTAAACTCAAAAAATAAAAAGGAGTAAATTCAATGAAACGCTCAATCAGTTTTACCTTGACGTTGGTTTTGTTGCTGGCTATCGGTATCACAGCCTGTCAAAACGCTGATGTCAATGAACCTGAAGTGGATACCCCCATTGTAGCTGATGAAGAGATGTCATCTGAGTCTGAAGCTGAACCGGTGACAATACGCGCATTAATCCGACCTGACGAAGGTGAAAATGTAGCAACTTATGCTGCAAAATTCGAGGAGATGACCGGAAATAAGGTCGAAGTTGATTTTGTGAGCTGGGCAGAAATCCACGATAAAACCATCACCACGTTGGCTACCGGCGGTGGCGGATACGATATTATCTTCATCCCTTCAGCTAATGTTGTTGAATTCTCTTCAGGTGATTGGTTTGAACCAATAAATGACCTTATTACTGAGGAAAATCATGGAGAGTGGCTTGCATCTGTTGTTGATCTTTATACTGTTGATGGGAATCTAATCGCGATGCCATGGTATGCAGGCGGAGCTCATATGGCGTATAACGCGGATATTCTCAATAACGCCGGAGTCGATATAAATTCCATTGAGACCTGGGATGATCTATTGGCTGCATGTCGGATCATTAAAGAAACCGGTGCCGCAGAATTCTGTTTCTCTCCAAGTGCAAAATATCCCGGAAATTTTTACTATAACTGGGGTTCGATGGTTCTATCGAACGGCAATGATTTCTTCGATTCAGAAGGCAACCCTATTTTCCAAAATAACGATGCAGCGGTCACTGCCCTGGATTTTATTAAAACCGGTGTAGATGAGGGATTCTTTGATCCTGCGGGGATAGCCCTGGACGATTATGAGACCTTGATTGAGTTTGGTACGGGGAAAACAGCTTTTTTGCTTGATTCTACCTGGGCTGTTACACAGGCAACACGCAACACAGATCTATCCACCATTACTGATAGTGCAAACTTTATGCTTATTCCCGGCAATGGCGAAATTCGCAGCTCTGGTTACTTGTATGCAGGTGGTCTGGGGTTATTGAAAACCTCTGAGCATAAAGATGTGGCGAAAGAATTCCTCGTGTTCCTGACGAACGAAGAAGCCCAAAAACAGCATGCAATTCAAGGTGCTAATTTACCTACACGTTTAGCGCTCTATGAGGATGAGGAAATTGCGTCTGCATGGCGGGGCTTTGATGTCCTTGCTCAGCAACTAACATTTGGGAAATTTCCCCCTCAATTTGATTGGTTTGAAGAGTGGCGACGTTCTGCTGCAACTGCTGTACAGGATGTGATGGCAGGTCGTTCGACCAGCGCAGATGCGGTCAATTGGTTAGTCGATGAGACCAACCGGATAAACGCACAATAGGGTAATCAATGAACCCCTGTATGGGGGGTGTACAACCAAACGAGGTTCCCCCATACAGGGATGATTTCATTTATATCATTAAAAAAATGATGCTGTGTTTATCAATTTGGAAGGAAAGCAATGGCATTAGCACAAAAAAAAAGCAGAAAAAACCGCGAGGAACAAAAATTAGCAGCCTTTCTGTTAGCTCCTGCAATCTTGATCATGGCTGTTGTGACGGTTTACCCTTTACTGCGTTCCTTATGGATCAGCATGCTCGAGTGGGACCTGACCAAACCTTTTTCAGGGCACCCATTTATTGGGTTCCAAAACTATCTAGCCATCCTGAAAGACCCGGTTTTCTGGCAAGCCGCTAAAGTTACCGCCATTTTTGTTATCGGGGCTGTTTCACTGGAAATCATAAGTGGATTGTTAATTGCGTTATTACTGAACAAGAATTTTGTAGGCAGAAATCTTGTCAGGACGCTCTCCCTCTTACCCTGGGCAATTCCACCTGTGGTAAATGGCATCATGTGGAAGTGGATCCTCAATCCAAGTTATGGGGCATTAAACGGCATTTTATATTCACTCGGTTTGATTGATGAATATATTATTTGGCTGGGAAACCCGATCCTCTCCCTTTTAATGGTGATTTTGGCAGATGCCTGGAAAGAGACCCCTTTTATCATGCTGTTATTTTTGGCTGCGTTACAAACAATCCCCGGGGAATTGTATGAAGCTGCTGAAGTGGATGGTGCAAATTGGTTTAAAAAATTCTGGAATATCACCCTTCCTTTGATAAAACCCACCATGTTCGTCACACTTTCACTTCGCACCATTTGGGCGTTAAAAAGTTTTGACTTGATCTATACCTTAACAGCAGGGGGACCATCAAATGGTACGAATGTCATCGGTTTTTATACCTACCTGAAAACATTCGTATCTCTTGATCTTGGAAAAGGGTCCGCTTCGGCTTATCTGATGACAATTGTGGTGATGATCGTGGTTCTTTTATACCAAAAAGCCTTGAATCAAAAAGGGACTTCAGCATGAGCACAGTACTATCATATTCCTCTATAAAAAACAAATTGCACTCAAGCTGGAAAAAACACCGAACCAAGAAATGGCTGGGCAAAACGATTACGTATTTATTTGTGATCATGCTGGTCATCGCTATTCTGGCGCCCTTTGTATGGATGGTGATCTCTTCAATATCTCCACAGGTTGAACTTTCGGCGAAACCACCCCATTGGTTTCCGGAGAACCCAACGTTGTCTCGATACCGCGCTTTGATCTTCGGCAGTAGTTCTGGTGCAGCTGTTCCCGCGGCTACGGCGAAATTTCTTAAGGGTATGCGCAATAGTTTAGTGGTCAGCGTTATAACAACCGTCATTTGCGTAGTGACCGGCACTATGGCAGCCTACGCATTAGCACGCTTACCTGTATTGGGGAAAAATAATTTCATGATTGGAACTTTGAGTGCACAGATGACACCGGTCATTGTTATCGTCATCCCTCTTTACTTACTGTTGCAACAATTCGATATGATCGATACACAGCGGGGTTTGATTCTTCTTTACACCGGTTTCATGCTTCCAACTGTGATATGGGTCATGCATAGTTACTTTTTGACGATCCCGCAGAGCTTGGAAGAAGCGGCATTGATTGATGGTTGTAATCACGTTACGGCTTTAATAAAAGTTGTCCTTCCCCTCTCTGGTCCCGGTTTGGTTGCGGTATCCGCATTTACATTTCTTTCTTCGTGGAATGAATTTTTTATGGCGTTGATTTTCACGAGTTCACAGGCAAAGACGATCACCGTTGTCGTAACTGAGTTTAGTTCTCAGTTTGGTGTTGATTTTGGATTGATGGCGACCGGTGGGGTGATCGGTAGCTTGCCACCCTTGATTCTAGCATTTTTATTTCAACGCTACATTGTGGAAGGATTGACGGCAGGAGCATTAAAGGGAGAGTAGAAACTCTTTCGCAAATTATTTTAAAGGATAAGAAAAGAGGAAATATGTCTGCAAAACAATACCTAGAGAAAATGACAAATATGATTTCGGATCTGGATTCAAATTCGTTCAAGGATATAGAAAAAGCTGCCCGGGCGATGGCAAATTCGATTAAAAAAGGACGTGCAGTTTATTATTATGGCTCGGGGCATTCGGCACTGCCATGCCTCGATGTCTTCCCCCGCTACGGATCTTTTGTTGGAATACAACCTATCCATGATCCCCGCCTTACGTGGACCAATGTGATGGGTCCTGGAGGAACCCCCGAGTTGCTCTGGCTGGAGCGGCAGGAAGGGTATGTTGCAAATGTAATGCGCTCTTATGAAGTTCTTCCGGATGATACGATGGTAGTGTTCTCCCATGGTGGTCTGAATGCTGCGGCTATTGAAATGGCGATGATCGGGAAAGAACATGGGGCGACCGTTGTAGTAGTGACCTCGATGCAAAATTATCGGATCAATCCCCCCAATCATTCTTCTGGGAAAAAACTTGCAGATGTTGCGGATATCGTCATCGACAACGGGGCTCCTCCAGAAGATGCGGTGGTGTCTATCCCCAATTGGGAAGAACCTGTCGCCGCTTCCTCTACCGTGATGGCAGTTGTTATCTCGATGTCTTTGATCGCAGAAACAGCCAATATCCTCTCGCGGGAAGGGGTTTATTGCCCAACTTTTGCCTCTCCCAATGTGGTAACAGATCCCAATCATGATTTTGAGATTTATGAAAAATATAAGGTGTTTCACAAATCAATTAGCGGCTACTAAAAACCATCCGAACAGCATAAGGATAATTAACTCCTTATGTTGTTTCTAGATTATGAGAGGAACCGGAATGCCGAAGTTAGTGTATTTTGATAAAGTGCAGCAAATTATTGAAAAAGCGATTGAAACCCAATCCGGAAGAGTTAGAGAGCTGGCTGAATGGATGGCTGAAACTATCATCGCGGACCATTTGATCTATGTGTTTGGAGCAGGGCATGCTGGGATCATTTCAGAAGAGTTGTGTTATCGCGCCGGGGGATTGGTTCCCATCAATGCCATTCTAGCACCCGGATTAACATTAAATACATACCCTCTGACGCTCGAAACAGCCCTTGAACGACTGTCCGGGTACGCCGAAATCATCCTTGAATCCAGCCAAATTATGGCTGGGGATTTGTTGATTATCCATTCGAATTCGGGAAGAAATACCATCTCAATTGAAATGGCAGAAATCGCAAAAGAAAAAGGTATTCGGGTTGCAGGTCTTACCAGCCTCGCTCACGCCAATAGTGTAAAATCCCGGCATCCCAAAGGCAAGAAATTGATGGATGTCGTTGACTTGGTGATTGATAACTGCGGCGTTCCGGGTGATGCAGTGGTCGCATATGAGAGTTATTCTCAAAAATGTGGGGCGACTTCCACCGTGGTTGGTAGCATGTTGATGAATGCTGCTGTCAGTGAGACGGTTAGGATTCTTTTGGAGCGCGGTTATCCACCACCCCTTACTAAAAGTGCGAATCTGGATGATAGTGAAGAATATAACCAAAAAATTTGGGATCGCTATAAAGGACGCTTGACCTATTTATAAACCGATTACTAGCCAACCCTGGATAAACGAGAGAAGATGAGAAGTTTTGTGGATTAACACTGGACGGGTGATGATATAATCAGCGGCTTCCCTGAGGAAAAATCATCAAGGTGGTAATTAGAAGCGATCTCTTCAATATTACTCCAATACCAGTCTGGATTTTATCTCTGGACTTACAGGAAAACGCGATATCGTGTGGGTATCTTCTCTCGTGTCCTAAACGTTGTACCGTATGCCAGGGAAACTAACTCTCTGCTTGAAAAGATGTTTGTTCAAATTGAAAATTGCCAACCGTATAATTTCGAGGACGCCTTATGAATATTATCGTGTGTATAAAACAAGTTCCGTCTACTTCGGATGTCAAAATCGATGAAAAAACAGGTTCCCTCATCCGCGATGGTGTTGAATCAAAAATGAATCCCTATGATTTATTCGCCCTCGAGACTGCTTTGCAGATGAAACAGCAAGTGGGGGCAAATATCACCGTGTTAAGTATGGGACCACCCCAGGTGCAGGATATCATCAATGAAGCTTACCTGATGGGGGATGTAGAAGGAGCGATTCTGAGCGATCGCTGTATGGCAGGTGCTGACTGCCTGGCGACCTCCTTTGCTCTTTCGCAATGTATTCAACGTATCGGATTACCAGATCTGGTGATTTGTGGAAAACAAACCACAGATGGTGATACGGCTCAAGTGGGAGCCGAAATTGCTGAGTTCCTGCATATTCCCCATATCACCAATGTGCTCAAAATCGATGATATTAAAGAAAAGAGTATCATCGTTGAATCGGATCTGCCTGACATCACGCAAACAGTAGAGCTCCAATTTCCGGCATTGATCAGTGTAGAAAAAGATATTGTGCAACCGCGCCTGCCCTCCTACAAACGCAAACGATCCCTTCCATCTCTCCATGTGCGATCCTTTAATCGCAATGACCTTGCGGATAAGGATGAGGAAAAATATGGTTTGAATGGATCCCCTACCCGAGTTGTGCGGATTTTTCCACCGGAAAAAACTCGAAAGACGGAGCTGGTGCAAGGGAATTCAACTGAGTTGGCTGATAAGTTTTACGAAACTCTAGCAGAATGGAAGTTTGTTTAATCATTATGAAAGCAAAGATCGTTATACACCAGCAACATGCTCAGAATCCCCAGGAACTGACAGAATTATGTCCTTTCGGTGCCATCGAATATATGAATGGGCAATTGAATATCAATGCAGCCTGTAAGATGTGTAAATTATGCGTTAAAAATGGACCGGTAGGTGTATTTGAGCTGATCGAAAAACAACAGGTCGAAATCGATAAAACACAATGGCGAGGAATTGCAGTTTATGTAGAAAATACGAATGGAGTTATCCATCCCGTGACGTATGAGTTGATCGGGAAGGCAATTGAACTGAGCAAGAAGATCGCTCATCCGGTATATGCTGTTTTCATTGGCTCTCAGATCAAAGAGCAGGCAAATGAACTCCTCTATTGGGGTGTTGATGCTGTCTATGTATATGATCAACCGGAATTTGCATCTTTCAGAATCGAACCTTATGCCGCGGCATTTGAAGACTTCATTTTGCAGGCGAGCCCTTCAACGATCCTGGTTGGCGGGACAACCCTGGGGCGCTCATTGGCACCGCGAGTTGCGGCTCGCTTTGGTACCGGTCTGACTGCAGATTGTACACACTTGGAAATGCAGGCAAATACCGATCTGGACCAGATTCGACCGGCGTTTGGTGGCAATATCATGGCACATATTCGCACACCCAATCACCGTCCTCAATTTGCCACCGTGCGCTACAAGATTTTTTCAGCACCCCAACGACGGGATGCTCGCAGTGGCACACTTATAACGCGAGAACTCCCCTCGGAAAAACTTGTTTCAAATATCCGGGTTCTTTCGCTAAAGAATAAGCCTGCGATTGTGAGTATCGAAGATGCACAGGTCATCGTGGTTGCCGGACGTGGTGTGCGGAAAAAGCAAGATATGGCAATGCTTCAATCCCTGGCGGAACGATTATCTGGGCAAGTCGCTGCCACCCGTCCATTGATTGAAGCTGGCTGGGTGGACGCCCGCTGTCAGATCGGATTGAGCGGGCGCACAGTAAGCCCCCAATTGCTAATTGCCTGCGGTGTATCCGGATCCGTCCAATTCAGCGCGGGTATGACCGGAAGCCAACATATTGTCGCTATCAATATTGATCCAAATGCGCCGATCTTTAAAATAGCCCACATTGGATTGGTTGGCGACCTCTATGAAATAATCCCGTTGTTGTTAGAGCGGATGGAGGCAGGCATGCATAGCAAACAAACCTCTCATCTGCCGTTTCCAGAGAATGTGGTGAAATGATGGCATATAAAAAAATAGATGAGCAGGATGTGCGAGAGTTGATCACAATTTGTGGTTGGGAATATGTAAAAACGCGGGAAGAGATCAGTGAGGATTTCAGTCATGATGAACTGGCTGGAATGCGCGCTTTCCCCGAAGTTCTTATTGAACCTGAAATGACCGCACAAGTATCAGCCATTATGAAATATGCTCATGAGCATTTGATTCCAGTTACGCCACGTGGACAGGGCACTGGCTTGGTGGGTGGGGCAGTCGCTGTGCAGGGTGGTATCCTGTTGAATTTAAGCCGGATGAATAAAATTCTGGAACTAGATGAGGCGACCATGACGCTGACCTTGGAACCCGGAGTGTTATTGATGGATATTTACAAATATGTTGAGGCATACGGTTTGTTCTACCCAGCCGACCCGGGTGAAAAGAGCGCCACGATCGGCGGAAATATTAGTACCAATGCAGGGGGGATGCGCGCTGTGAAGTACGGGGTTACCCGTGATTATGTCAAGGGCATGGAAGTGGTTCTTGCGGATGGTACGATCATGATGCTAAGCGGCAAGAATGCCAAAAATAGTTCCGGTTACAGCCTGAAAGACCTCATTGTTGGCTCAGAGGGTACCCTGGCGATAGTGACCAAAGCAATTTTGCGTTTGATTCCCCTCCCATCCCATGTCGTGACTTTGCTGGTACCTTTTTCCGGATTGGATGAAGCCATCCGGGCAGTACCTGAAATTGCCAGGTTGCAGAAAATGCCCACTTCTATTGAATTCATGGAAAAAGAGGTGATCATCGCCGCGGAGGAATATCTGGGAAAAAAATTCCCAAATAAATCAGCCCCTGCCTATTTATTATTATCGTTTGATGGGAACACCAGATTGGAAATTGAGGACGCCTATACCGCCGCTGCTGAAACCTGCCTGGAATATGGCGCGTTGGACGCTTTCATTGCCGATACGGAGGAAAGGCGTGAAAATATCTGGAGTGCACGCGGTGCATTTCTTGAAGCGATCAAAGCCTCTACTACCGAAATGGATGAGTGCGATGTGGTCGTTCCCCGCGATAAAATTATTGAAATCGTGGAATGCACCAGGCAATTGCAAAATGAAATGGATATCCGCATCATGAGCTTTGGACATGCGGGTGATGGAAATTTACATATCTATGTGCTGCGTGATGCCCTTGCTGACCTCGAGTGGGAAAATAAACTCAATGCCGTTTTTAATCGTTTGTATGCCCGGGCAAAAGAATTAGGCGGGCAGGTGTCGGGTGAACATGGAATAGGATATGCAAAAAAACACTTCCTTGCAGAATCATTGGGGGATAAAACGATTGAATTGATGCGCGGGATCAAGCAGGTTTTTGATCCGAAAAACATCCTCAATCCGGATAAGATATGCCAGTAGCTTCTGTGGAAAGATACAGGGTGCAGATCTCAAAAAACCCACTTATTGGTGCAGCAAGTTTGCCTGATCTTCACCGGCGCCATGAGGCGTAACGGGTGAGTATGGGAGAAAAACGACGAAGGTAGTGCTGGATAACAAGGATGAAAAGGCACACCATCAAAGCAACCATATGTTTATGAAAGATGGCGGAGCTACAGGATATGGGGAAAGCAGCAAAGTAGCGAACAGCAACAACACGCCTGACAGGTTTCCTTGATACAAAAATTTCAATCCATGCTCCCACATGGGGAGCGACGGCTGGGCAAGAGCAAAATAGTTTGTTTGAGGGCATTTCAATCCACGCTCCCAC
>DMDF01000068.1 GCA_003446605.1 Anaerolineaceae bacterium | reverse complement strand
AGGAATTTTTTGATATCTGTTGTAGTTGGTACCCAGCCACCTGCCGCATAAGCAGCACCTACGGGTACATAAGGGCGAACTGGGTTCATGAGAAGGAATTCGTTATAGCTACGAATGAGTTGTTCATCAGGGTTATGGGCTTGCTCCCAATACATCTGAGGAAAGTTATAATCACATTTTGTGAGAAAATTGGTCCAGGGTAGTTGCGGGTGGTAGGATGGGTAACGGTATGAACAGAGCGCCATCGGGAAATCCGGAAGGGTATTGCGCAACTCATTCATAAAAATAGAAGCGGAAGTATATTTATCCTTGTAGTCCCCCTCAGCATCGATAACATACCCATCCAATGGCAATTTATTGATCTGCCGAATGGCAGCCTTTGCTTCATCACGCGGTTGATCTCCATACACATAATGCCAACCCCACACGCGGATCCCCTTCAGTAATAAGGCTTCAGCAACTGGTGCTATCAGATCAGCTTTGGTGACGGAATCATAGTTGTAGTCATAAATTCCATCTGCGATCTTAATAACCACATGCTCCAATCCCGCATCTTTTGCAACAGAAGCTATGGTGGCAGGATTACCGCCTTCACAATTGGGAATTTTCCAGATAAAAAAACCTTTTCCATATAGGTGCATGGTAGTTCCTTATTCGGTATTTGCTACATGTTTATTAGTTGCAAGATACATACCTGATTAACGGGATGTTTTTATCAACGTCCATACCCAGGCGAATAATTCGCGAAAATTCCACCATAACAACGAATTAAAACGGAATTTTTGAGTATCAGCTGGAATACCAATCACATCCATTCCAAGCATTTCGGCGGATGCTAATGCACGCGGAAGGTGAAAACGTTGGGTGATGAGAACAGCTTGTTGAACGTTGAACGATGATTGTGCTCGCTGGAGAGTATCATAGGTAGATACGCCTCCTTCATCTACAGAAAGAATATCCTCCGGAATACCTTTATTCACAAGGTAATTACGCATAATGATACTTTCATTGCTCATGCGCGCTTCACCACCGCTCAGTATTATATGGTCCAATTGCCCTTGTTCGTATAGCTGTATTGTTTTATCAAGCCGATCTTTTAAAACCTTTGTAGGCTGCAAGTCACGGTTGATTCCGGCGCCAAATACGATCGCAGTGCGATAGGTGGAGGCATCTTTTTCTACTACGATCATTGGGGAAGTCCGATGAATGAGTTGGATGCGCAACACAACTAACAGGATGAGCAAGATCACTGCAATGGGAAGAAACCAATTTTTAAATAGTATCGAGATGATCACAACCTCTTTGTCCATTCATCATTGGCATATTTTTCTTCCATTAGTTGTTTCGCTCGCTCTCTTTCAGAGTCACTCAAGCGACCGATGGTCATTTTGATTCCCAATGCGTTTTCAAAGCCGCAGATCAACGCATGAGCCATTTTTTTCCAGGTGATTTTTTCCGCTGTGAAAGTTTCCAGGACAGCTGCTCGCTCATTCAGCAAAGCGGCAGCTTGAGAACGTTCTTCTTCAGTGGAATAAGACAAAGCTTGTGTAATACGAGTGATGTCACCAAAGAGGGGAATAGCGCCGTGTTGCAGCACACCATCTTTTTTTCGAGCCTGAGCGCTCCCGATGATCTTCTTTCCATGCATTGTTATCTCATAATCTGAAGGGATTTCGAAACAGATCGGTTTGGTAGTATTGCGCTCTGCAGGGGATTTGTGGGGCTCTGAAATTGCCTTCAGGTTAACAAACTGCATGGCATTGATCAAACCCTGGGAAAGATGCTGGTAGCTTTCGAGTACTGAACCCTGAACATGCGGGTCCTTCTTGGAGGCGCAGATGCAGTACGTTAGTTCATTGGCATGCAGGATAGCCTTTCCTCCAGTAGGGCGCCGTACGAGTTGCCACCTAGATGCCTGTAACCTATCCAGATCGATATCCGTAATTGTTTGTGCATGACCCAATGATAAACAATATGGATTCCATGCGTATAAACGTAGGGTGGTGGGTTGTTGAAAACCAGCCGTTGACTCTAAAATTGCTTCGTCAACTGCCATATTCCAGGCTCCTTCAGCAGGAGCATTAATGATCAATCGCCATGAAGTTGTTTCCATATCTGCTGCCAAATGATTATAATCAAGATACGAT
The DNA here is from genome assembly GCA_003446605.1 of Anaerolineaceae bacterium. Taxonomy (GTDB): domain Bacteria; phylum Chloroflexota; class Anaerolineae; order Anaerolineales; family Anaerolineaceae; genus UBA4781. The sequence continues at coordinate 17,994 of DMDF01000068.1, read as the reverse complement.
TTTACTTTATAAAAGATGAAAAACCATGCCAGATCAAAATATAAAACAAATCTCCGTGCCACGTGACACTGTTGAGGTCTACTTGTCAGATGGTCGTACCTACCAGGGGAAGCGAAATACCCCCATCATAGAATTTATGAAAGCATTACCGGAATGGATGAACCCACCGATTGTAGGTGCGGTGATGGATGGAGAATTACGGGAATTAACCTACCCTGTTCGAAAGGATACTTTTGTTAAACCCATCAATATTTCGGATTCGGATGGATCAAAAATTTATCGCCGATCTCTGGTGTTTTTGCTGCAAGCATCTTTCGAAGATGTTTTTCCCAAAATGGAACTTTCTGTTGATTATTCTGTTCCAAGCGGTGGTTATTTCTGCCGGGTAATCGATCATTCACCGCTCGTTTCAACAGAAGTGAAAAGTCTTGAAGAACGAATGCGTTTTCTGGTAGAGAAAGACCTCCCAATCAAGCGAGAGATCGTTGATCTGGAAACGGCACGCGCCTATTTTGCTTCGAAAAATTATGAAGACAAACTGCAGCTCTTAAAATATCGCAAAAAACAAGAGCTGGTACTCTATCAACTTGAAAACCATCGTGATTACCATCATGGCTACATGGTACCATCGACAGGGTTTCTGACCTTTTTTACCCTGGTTCCGGTTGAAGAAGGATTTATCCTCCAATATCCTCGCCGAAAAACCCCCACTATCCTCAAACCAATGCCGCAATATACAAAACTGCGGGAGGTCTTTCATCAATATGGTGATTGGCTTGATAGCCTGGGCATCGGAAGTGTGGGTTCATTGAATGATGCGGTGTTATCCCATGGTATCCACGAGATCATTCTGGTTTCCGAAGCGCTGCATGAACAAAAAATATCCGAGATTGCCACGCAGATAGCGGGTGATAACAACAAGAAAAGGCTGGTTTTGATATCCGGACCGTCTTCCTCGGGTAAAACAACTTTTTCTAAACGACTTGCTATCCAATTACTGACCCACGGCATTCAACCTTTTGCATTGGAGATGGATAATTATTTTGTGGATCGTGATGATACACCAAAAGATGAGGATGGCAACTTAAATTTTGAATCTTTTAACGCCATCAACAGAGTTGCCCTGGAACGAGATTTATTGAGCTTGATGCGGGGTGAAGAAATACAGCTACCCAAATTTAATTTTCATGAAGGTAGAAGTGAACCGGGAGAAATTGTATCTCTTCACAAAGATCAGATTGTTATCATGGAAGGCATTCATGGGTTGAATCCATCCTTATTAACTAACTTTCCTGAACAGAATATGTTCAGAATTTATATTTCCTGTTTGACACAGTTGAATCTTGACCGGTTCAATCGCATATCCACAACTGATACGCGCATGCTGCGCAGAATAGTACGTGATTCCTGGGCGCGTGGATTTACTGCACAACGAACGATCTCTCTATGGGAATCCGTACGCCGAGGTGAACGGGAGCACATCTTCCCGTACCAGGAAAACGCGAATGCGATCTTCAATTCAGCCCTGGTGTATGAACTGGCAGCGATCAAGCCTTACGCAGAACCGCTGCTTAGACAAATTCCCTTTGGGACAGATGAATACCGCGAAGCAAAACGCTTACTGGCATTCTTGAACTGGTTTATTGAGATCGATCAAGATTTGATCCCCAATAATTCTATATTGCGTGAATTTATCGGGGGGTCTATTTTATCCGAATTCAAGATCTGGAATCACGCCTAAAGTTACCCGTCAGTGCTATCAGCGATGAATTGCTTGATGGCTTTTGCCAATCGACCAATGCCTTCATTGATCATCTCAGGAGTGGCATAGGAGAAATTTAAGCGCATCGTGTTGGCATGCCCACCTTGAGGATAAAAAGAAACACCTGGGACGAAAGCCACTTTGAATTTTAAGGCTTGTTGCAGCAGTTCTCGTGAATCCACGCATTCGGGCAACGTAAGCCATAAGAACAAGCCACCTTGTGGATGGGTCCATTTGACTCCCTCTGGCATGTGTTCTTCCAGTGTATCCAACATCACATCACGACGTTCCCGGTAGATCTTGCGAATGGTTTTAACGTGTTCGTTAATGAACCCATCTTTCCCGACTTCGTATGCAACCATCTGGTTAAAAGTGGAAGTATGCAGATCGGTGCCCTGTTTTGCCAGGATTAATTTCTGGATAACTTCAGGGGGAGCGATGACCCATGCCAGGCGGATACCAGGTGCAAGGGTTTTTGAAAAGGTACTGGTGTAGATCACATTTCCGGAGTAGCATCCATCCTGTGCTCTGGTTTGGCTATCGAGAACCTCAATAGGGGGGAGATTCTCACCCTCAAAACGGAGTTGCCCATAGGGGTCATCTTCCACAATAGGCACGCCATATTTTTCAGAAAGTTCAATCAGCTGCAACCTTCTTTCAAAGGAGAGCGTGACACCAGTGGGGTTCTGAAAATTTGGGAGTACGTAAATGAATTTTGGTCCGCTGCGCAAGCTTTTCTCCAGCTCTGAAGTGATCATTCCTTCTTCGTCGAACGGAACAGGGATGTACTCAGCACCATAGGCATTCCAAGCCTGTAATGCGCCAACATAGGTTGGATTTTCCACTACGATACGGTCCCCATTATTGATGAATATCTTTCCCAGCAGATCCAATGCCTGTTGTGAGCCGGATGTGATCAGAATATTTTCTGGAGTGACTTCGATGCCGTAACGGCGCGATTGTTTGGCGATCATATCCCGTAAAGGATAATAACCATCCGTAGAGCCATACTGTAGCGCTTGTTCAGATTGTTCTTGCAGCACGCGATTGCATGCTGCGGTGAATTCCTGGGTAGGAAATGCGTCCGGTGCAGGCATCCCACCAGCGAATGAAATCATATCCGGGTCTTCTGTGAATTTCAGTAATTCACGTATTGCCGACCCCTTCATTCGTTGGGTTCTCTGAGCATAACGATCGTCCCATGATGTTGTCATGGAATATTCCTCCTTTGGTCTTTCGGTTTTTATTTCATAAAACGGCTGACTACGGTTGCCGAAGATGGAAGCGCAACACGACTGCCAGTTTTTATTGAATCAAAGAAAACGTCATCGAGGTTTTCTTTGTTTTGGTAGATCAATAACGATGTACCTTCCGCTGCATACTTATTGTCAACAAAAGCCTGACCGGTAAGATATTCTTCTTTATCAATGGCGCAGCTGGTCACAACCCCAATTACTTTTCCTCGTTCATCCATAACTGGATCACCGGAGTGTGCCATTTTAACGCGCTGCTGGTCGAAACGGAAACGGATAACGATACCTTTGCGTTTCTCTTCGGAAGCGATATAAGCATCCCGCCCGATAAACCAGGGTTTATGAACTTTCACGAATAAAGCAAATCCGGCTTCGTTCACACCCAGGTTGAGATCTCCACCCATTTCGTGCCCATACAGAGGCAGTCCTGCTTCGGTTCGCAGGGAATCTCTGGCTCCCAAGCCACATGGCTTCAAGCCCAGATCTGTTCCTTTTTCAAGCAGGGTGTCCCAGAGAAGAGGTGCTTTTTCAGGATGGATGAATAATTCAAATGCCATCTTTTCTCCAGTGTATCCTGTCCGGGAGATGATCACGCTGGTATTTTGCCACGTGCCTACACAGAGCTGAGTGCGTTTAAGAGCGTTAATTTTCCTGAGGGTAGCTTCATCCCATCCCAGTTTAATGAGAATCTGTCTTGATGTAGGACCCTGCAAAGCGATATCCACACGCATCCCTTTTCCCTCAGCGGGATTTTTGAGGTTGTGCAATATTACATTTCTTCCGTATGCAACTGACCACGGTTTATGTCGTTCAATCAGAACTGAACCATCTTTGACCGCCTGGAACCATGCCCAGTCTTTATGTTCGTTGGAGGCGTTTACCACGACCAAATATTCCTGCGGCGCATAACGATATACGATGGTATCGTCAATGACATGTCCATCCGCATCGAGGAAATGTGTATAACAAGATTCTCCTATTTCCAATGCGCTAATATCATTCGCACAGACACTATCTAAAAAGGCAACTGCGTCCACACCTTCTGCCATAAAGACGCCCATGTGTGAAACATCAAACAGACCTGCATTCGCTCGTACAGCTTTATGTTCTTCGACGACGGAGGTATACCATACCGGCATTTCCCAACCGGCAAAGGGCACCATTTGTGCGCCTGCAACCACATGCTGTTGATACAGGCAGGTTCGCTTTAGAACATCATCGTCTTTTTCTTTCCAGGCAAATTCTGGGAGGGAACGATCCTTGCCAGTAATTACCTGCCCGATATGATATGGTTTTAGATTTTCTGAGGATGGTTTAATCAAATGCATATCATCGGGTAAAGTAGTTTCGCTGATTATGACCGGTCCGGGCAATTTGCGCGTCAGGTCAGGATCGAAATGCACAAATCCATCGGAGAGATCACGCAGCCATGCGGCAAATGGTCCGGCATCCTGTGTGACAAGAGTAGCAAAATACTCATCCCAGTTATTACCCAGGGCAAGTGTCATAGCAACCTTTTTCCCATCAATCATTACGCTAATTGGCATGATCTCGTTTGTTTTCAACTGCTCGATATCATCCACCAGCGCATAATTCAGGAAGGAGCGAATTTTTTCTCCACGCAAAGAGAAAGTAGTTTCATCTATTTTTGCAGCTGAATAATCATCGATGTATGAGAAGAAAGGATAACCATGATGTTCGATTTGCAAATCTGTTCCAGCGCGATATGCGATCGTCCGAATTCTGGTCTTGGCATCTTCGAAAGTAGAGAAATCTACCTTGGCACGCAGACCCTTACTCTTGCCGCCCGGTAAATAATAGGGATGGGTTGCTTGCAGTGTGTCTGCGATAACATCAGCTATCTCACATAGATCGTTTTCCTTCAAGCCACGCTGTGTTACCCAGGGTGTTCCAAGACGTACACCACCAGCTTTGAACGCCGAAACATCTCCTGGAATGGTATTGCGATTGGCAACAATCCCTACCAGGTCAAGAATACGTGCTGCAATATCACCGGATAAAACTGCGCCATCCTCACCTTTGATGGACTTACAGTCAATATTTAATAGATGAGAATCCGTTCCCTGAAATGCGAGCCGAATCCCTCTTTTTTGAAGCTGATCTCCCATTGCTTTGCAGTTCAGCAGAATTTGCTGTTGAAGATCATGGAACTGTTCTGATTGGGCAATTTTGAATGTGGTTGCCATGGCAGCAAAAACCTGCACGTGTGGACCACCCTGTTCACCAGGGAACACTGCTTTATCGATCTTTTTTGCGATGGAAGCATCTTTGGTGACGATGCAGGCACCGCGAGGACCGCACAGGGTTTTATGCGTGGTGAAGGTGATCACGTCAGCAATTCCAACCGGGGAAGGTACCACACGGGCTGCGATCAGTCCTGCAATGTGGGAGATGTCCGCGAACATATAAGCACCGACTTCGTCGGCAATCGCACGAAATTCTTGCCAATCCGGGATCCAGGGGTAGGAAGAATAACCGCAGATGATGATCTTGGGTTGGTGTTGCAGGGCAAGTGCGCGCACCTGCTGATAATCGATCTTTTCCGTTTCAGGATCAACGGCGTAGTGAATTGCGTTATAGAGTTTACCGGAGCGGTTTACAGGGGATCCATGTGAAAGATGCCCTCCGTGGAAGAGATCCATCCCCATGATGGTTGTGCCGGGAGTGATGAGCGCTTGATAAACGGCATTGTTAGCAGGAGCTCCGGAAAGTGCCTGCACGTTGACGAACAGCTCCTCGGGAGACATGGAATCAGGGCAGAATGCTTCAGCGCAGCGTCGTTTTGCGAGTGATTCAAGCACATCGGCAAACTCTACGCCTTTGTAGTAGCGTGGATCAGAATAACGCTTATATATGGCTAATTGCTGTTCATAATCGAGAATCTGGTTTTCATCCTGAGTTTGCATATATTCCGGGGGGTAACCCTCGGCGTATAAATTTTGCAGCACCGAAGATAAGCTGTATCGGACGCTGGCAGGTGCCGTGCTTTCACTTGGAATGAAAATCAATTTTCTGACCTGTCGTTCTTCTTCAAGCTTAATTAATTGAAGGACTTCGGGGTCAATATTCCTCAATTCCTCACGAAACAGAAAATCATGTCTTTTCTTTTCCATTCATCAATTCCTTCCTAATTTCTCATAAAAAAACACTTGTCTTTACAGAAAGAGACAAGCGTTTTTTAGATCTCTTCATCAGATATCAATGCATAATATGGATAGCAATACCATGACAATTATTATTCTAAAGTCTCTAGGTATGATGGTCAAGTTAAGATTATAGGAGATTTTTGGTAATCTATCACAAATATCTTCACATACGGTCATGCATCCATGCCAGGGTGTATTCAAACACTTGTTCTTTACCCGGTTCATTATGCAATTCATGGTAATAGCCATCCCAGATTTTATAGGTGCCTTGCGGTACTGACTGCATGAAAGTATCAATTTCTGGTTTACTGACAATTCTTTCGTCTGAGCCAACCATCATCAACAAGGGTTGATCAAATTCAGAAGCATGTTCGCGAATATATTTTTCGGTATCGACCATAAAAGCACCCAGGCGTGTAGATACTTTCCCAAAAACATAGGGATCGGCATTATATGCGTCCACAATTTTTGTATCACGCGAAAGATAGTTGCGATCAAGTCCACTATCCATCATCATGCGGGGTGCGAGCCTATTCATTATTTTTGCCAAAGTTTTCGTAAAACCATTCATCGGTTTTGCGGTATCAATCAATGGTGATGTGGTGATGATGCCGGTGAAAGAGGGATGCTTTTTCAGAACATAAGCGAGGACAATCATGCCACCCATGCTATGACCATACAGGAAAACAGGTTTTTTAAGCATATCTTTTTTAGTTTGCTCTATAAAATCATCGAGATCATTGAAATAAGTAAATTGATCAGGAACATGCCCACGTATGCCCCCTGATTGACCATGTCCATAGATGTCAAAAGCCAGCACCTGGATTTGATGCTCGCAATAGAATTTTGCCATATTGGCATAGCGACTGCTGTGTTCACCAAAACCATGAATAAGGATGATGGAAGCTTGTATGGATTTGTCAGGGGTCCATTTTTGTGCGAACATTTTTACATTATTTGAAGTTTTCCACTCCCATGTTTGATGGTTCATTACGTCCTCCTAAAACGAAACCTTTTTTATTGTGAATGGTTTATACCCAATGATGATAATATTAAATAAACAATTCAAATTATATGCCAAATAACGAAAAACAAGAATTTTCTATGGAAGATGTACTTAATAAAGCCATCGAGGGTGACCTAGATGCATTTTCCGTGTTATATAAAGAGAATGTGCAGCGTATTTACAACTATGTTTATTACCGTACCGGTAATAAACATGATGCGGAAGATCTGACCGCTCGTGTTTTTCAACGTGCATTAAATAACATTCATCGGTATGAAGATAAGGGTGTACCTTTTTCTGCTTGGTTGTATCGCATCGCTCACAATCTGGTGGCTAATTGGCACCGCGACCGCAGTCGAAAAAAAGAAATTTCAATTGATGAAGCTACAATTGAATTTCAGGGATTCAATCTTCCTGAATCGTCAATGATCAAAGATCAAGAAATAAATCATCTGATGGAAAATATCAGAACCCTGCCGGCTGATCGGCAGCTTCTACTGGTCTTGAAATTTGTAGACAACCTTACCAATGTTGAGATCGCTGCCATTATGGATAAGAGCGAAGGAGCTATCAAGAGCCTTTATCACCGTACATTACTACAACTGCGTAATAGAATGGATGGAAAGGAACAACAGGAGTAACCTGATATGTCAAAAGAGGGAGTTAATTCACAACAATTTGAAGAGGACCTGCGAAGCAAATTCGTACAGGTAAAACCGGATGATAGTTTCATTCGAAATCTCAGTGCACGATTGTTTCCGCAAAATCGTACCTCGCTGGAAAAAAGCGAGAAATTTTTTTATTATCTTGCCCTGATTTTATTCGGAGTCTTCAGCGGTCTGTTTATCTGGTGGTTCATTAAGAAGATTTTTATTCACTCTAAAGATAAATAAATTGGAAGTGAATGCAAAAGGTTTATCTATTGATCTACCAGGTATAAACTTTTATGATATTTAAAACATGATTTAATACGATATCTAATATTTACCACAAGGACTATTCTTGAAGAGATGCAGGATATAAAAAAAGTAAAAGTTGTGTTCATGGGATCGCCGCAGTTTGCGGTTCCCATTGTGTCTGCTCTGTATGATCGAACTGATTTGGCTGTCGTTCTGACACAACCTGATAAACCCTCTGGAAGAGGAAAGCAAGTAGTCCCATCAGAAGTGAAGCGATTTGCTGCCGCCCATGAAATTCCAGTGCTTGAACCGCGCCGACTGCGCAAAGAACCTGAAGTAGTGCAAGCATTACAAGCCATAAAGCCTGATGTTTTCGTTGTCGCTGCTTATGGGCAGATTCTGCCCGCTGCGGTATTAAATATACCGCGATGGGGTTGTGTGAATGTACATGCTTCTTTGCTGCCGCGCTGGAGGGGAGCATCACCCATTCAGGCGGCGATCATCCATGGTGATGCAGAAACGGGTGTGACCATCATGAAAATGGATGAGGGGATGGATACGGGACCCATTCTGAAGACAAGAAAAATCCCCATTGCCTATGATGATACTGGAGAAAGTTTATCGATAAAACTTAGTGAACTGGGGCGTGATCTGTTGATGGATGTATTACCGCAGTATCTGACTGGTGAGGTTGATCCAATTTTACAGAAAGATGATAGTGCTACGTATGCGCCATTAATTAAAAAGGAGGATGGATTGCTGGATCCTGATGAGACCGCTTTTCAATTAGAACGGAAAGTGAGAGCCTATTACCCTTGGCCGGGAACTTTTATAAAGTGGAATGAAACCATCCTGAAGATCATGGATGTGGAAGTGTTAACGGATGTATCACTCAAAGCAGGCGAGAGAGGCATCATTGAGAAATACCCAGTGCTGGGAACTGCTGCTGGTGCAATAAAACTACTGCAGGTACAGATGCCCGGGAAGAATTCTATTTCTGGGAAAGATTTTTTAAACGGTGCCAGATATTGGCTGGACCAGTAGGTAAAGTTTATTGAAAATTGAGTGAATGGATGGGGAGACGGAATACTTCTGCTTTTATATAATGATGAAGAATAAACTACTTGAACCTGATACAATTATGAGAAAGGTGTACGGTAAGAAGGAGCAAAAATGCTTGAAAAGAATTCTTTCTGGCGAAAAGCTATAGCATTTCTTTTATCAGTGTTGATTATAGTACTGGTCTTTCCGACCACTTTTTCTGCGCCCCTTGAATGTATCGTCCTAAAGGACGATACATACAGTACGATGCTTAAAAGTGATGAAATTCTTGGCATTGGTCAGGAGGCTTTTTCCTCTTTTATTGCTAACCAACTTATACAACCATCTGAAAATGAGATAGTTCCTCCTATTTTTTTGGATACAGAGATGGTTGCAGATGTCATTAAACCTTACGTCACCAAAGAATGGGTTCAGGATAGTTTAGCAAGTGGGACGCATCAATTGCTGGCGTTCCTCAATTTCAAACAACCTTTCGGGATTATCAATATTGACCTGACTGAACTAAAGAAAAATGTCTTGGATGGACGTATGGAGTTGGCAGAAAACATTTTATCTCGTTTCGCATCTTGTGATACTCAAGAGATAAAAGCTCTTACCAGTGGAACAGTGGGCATTGCTAACATGCCTGCGTGTAATCCACCACAGGAATTAAAAGAAAAAGCGATTAGTGTTGTTTCTACCTATATCGAAGAATTTCTATATCAAATTCCACAGCAATATAGTGTTAATGTCGAGGAAGCTGTTCAAGCGGATGTGGAGGATCCTCTGTTATCTTACAGCATTTTCCGCTGGTCGGTCAGGCTCCTTCCTGCCCTTACCCTGGTTCTATTGATCCTGGTAGCGCTATGTTTGCGAAAAAATCCAAAGGAAATGCGGTCATGGATAGGAAAGCTGCTCATAATCGCTGCAGTTGTATCACTGGTTGTGATTCTTATCCTGCTGATTGGGTCGGAACAATTTACCACTGTTCTTGTCAACAATGCTCTCTCTGCTGATCAAGAAGCATTTGGTACGCTTCTACTTAAAATCTTACAATCCATTACCTATCAATCCTTACTCTGGATGGCAGCTAGTGCGGGTGCTCTTCTGGTAGTTGGCTTGGTAATCCATTTTTTAAACCGTATCAGACGAAAAAAGGATGAGGAAACTACCGGTCAAGAAGAAGCATTGGAAGGACCTGTGCAGGATATGCTTGAAACCAAACGGGAAATGATTGAAGGAGCACGAGAGGAAGAAACCGAGGAGTGAGAGAACCTCACTCCTTTTTCTTAATATATTTTCTTCTCCATTCATACAGGATATTCAATGCCTCAATGGGGGAGAGTTGATTGAGGTCGATCTTTTGTAAATCATCCAAAAGCGGATTTGTTTGTGGGAACAACGTCATTTGTTCCGGAACAATCATCCCACTGCGTGCATGAGCATTTTCCTCTTCCAATTGTTTCAATATCTCGAAGGAACGCGAGATGACACTCTGCGGTAATCCTGCCAGCTGCGCTACATGGATGCCGTAGGAACGGTCAGTGCCACCACGGATGATCTTGTATAGAAAAATTACATCCCCATCACTTTCTGATACTGCCACATTGTAATTGGCGGCATTCGGTAACGTATCGCCAAGTTGTGTGAGCTCGTGATAATGAGTGGCAAACAAAGTTCGCGCGTGCAGATCAGGATGGTTATGAATATATTCCAGCACCGCCCATGCGATGGATAGCCCATCATAGGTACTGGTGCCTCTTCCAATCTCATCCAGAATCAGCAGACTGCGCGATGAAGCATTGTGCAGGATATTGGCAGTTTCGGTCATCTCTACCATGAAGGTCGATTGCCCGGCATGGATCTCATCCTGCGCTCCGATCCGCGTGAAGATGCGATCGACCACACCAATAATGGCTTCATCCGCTGGAACATAACTTCCGATCTGTGCCAGCAGGACGATCAAAGCTGCTTGTCTGAGGAATGTGCTTTTCCCGCTCATGTTGGGACCGGTGATGATCTTGATGTATTCATCTTCTGTAAAAGTGACGTCATTGGGGATGAACGCACGGGCAAGCTGTGTCCGTTCTACAACCGGGTGACGACCATTTTTAATAGAAATGATCTTCTCTTCGCTGATCAGAGGTTTGCAATATTTATTGAAAACAGCTGTATCAGCCAGACCAAGCAATACATCAAGGGTAGCTAGCACCTGTGCTGTTTCGATGATCTCATCGATATGTGCCGCAATCTGCTGGCAGACTTCTCGGAAGAGCTCTACTTCCAGCAGGTGGATTCTTTCCTCCGCATTGAGGACGATGGATTCATATTCCTTCATCTCAGGAGTGATGAAGCGCTCCCCATTGACAAGGGTCTGTTTACGAATATACTCTTCTGGGACTTGATTCAGATAGCTGTTGGAGATTTCAATATAATACCCAAAGACCTTGTTGTAGCTGACTTTCAAGGTTTTGATGCCGGTGCGCTGTTTTTCACTCTTTTCCAGGTTAGCGATCCAAGTACGGGCATCCTTTGAGGAACTGTAGATCGTATCCAGGTCTTTGGAATACCCCTTCTTGATGATACCGGGGTTTTGCAGTGTAGCAGGGGGATCCTTACTGATGGCGTTTTGCAAGAGGGTCAGAACTTCCGAACATGGTCGGATAGGGTCAATAAGATCAGGTGGACAATTCTGCACAACCGTTAACGCAGAACGGATGGATGGGATCAATTCAAGCGAACTGCGTAAAGCAACCAGATCCCGTGGAAGGGCATGACCGGAGACGATCCTTGTGGCGATTCTTTCTAAGTCAGAAATCTTTTTAAGCTGATTTTGCAGGTCTTTGCGCAGCAATCCATCCCCGATGAAAAATTCTACTTTATCCAACCTTTGCTGTATGAGAGAAGGATCGGTGAGAGGCTTATTCAACCAGCTGCGCAGCAGCCGTTTGCCCAATGGGTTCACTGTGTGATCGATCACCGATAAAAGAGAGCCTTCTTCTTTGCCATCCCGGATTGTTTCGACCAATTCAAGGTTGCGGCGTGTTTCGGGATCGAGGATCATATAATCCTGTGTATGGTAAAAATGGATGTTTTTGATGGTTTTCGTGAACTGTGAATCCGTTTCTTCCAGGTATTGCAGAATGGCTCCAGCTGCGCAAATTGCAGGGACCTTATCTTTCAATCCGAATCCATCCATAGTGGAAACATGAAAGCAAGCTTTCAGTGCGTCCTGACAGCGATTGAGAGCAAAGAACCAGTCCTCTTTGGTGGTACGGTGATAGCGTTCGAGGCGGGGATCATCAAACGATCTTGGTGCGAGCAATTCCGCTGGTTGGATGCGGGCAAGTTCTGAATACAGTAAATTGGTGTACCCATTCGAGAATTCGGTGCAGAGAAATTCACCGGTCGTAATGTCAATATAAGCAAACCCGATCCGTTCTTGGGTTGGATAAACTGCGCACAGATAGTTGTTCTTCTCTGCGCTCAAGTAGGATGATTCGACCAATGTCCCCGGGGTGATCACACGCACAACCTCGCGTGGGAAAAGCCCTTTTGCTGGCTGCTCGCCGATCTGTTCACAAATGGCTACATGATAGCCTTTATTGATCAAACGGCTGATATAGTTCTCGGCAGCATGATAGGGGATACCAGCCATAGGGACTTTATTCCCTTTGGCAACAGCGCGAGAGGTGAGAACGAGATCCAGCTCTTCCGATGTGATTTCGGCATCGTGGTCAAAAGTCTCGTAAAAATCACCCAAACGGAAAAAAACAATGGTATCTGGATACTGTCTTTTAATATCCAGATATTGCTGTCGGATGGGAGTTACGTTGGATTTACTCATGGATTGATGTCAGATTATTAAAATTCCATTTCTATTTCTTTATCCAGGTCTCCCACCGGCTCAAGGTCAATCTCGCCAAATAATTCCGGTTGGGAGGCATCAATGAGGTGATTTTTGATCAACTCAAGCAAGGCTAAAAAGGTGACAATTACCTCCAGTTTGGTGTTTTGATCAATAAGTGATGAGAATTGAATGTGTGAAATGGTTTTAAACTGCTCTATGATGGAATTGATACGCTTTTTCAAGGTAAGCGTTGTGATAGCAACGACAGTATCGACGGATTGAAAATCATCTTGCGTATAGATAATCTCCTGATAGATAGCCGCAATATCATAAATGGTGAGTTCAGAAAGATCCAGAACCTCAGGAAGTTTGGGTGGGGGTGCGCTGCGAAAATATGTGCGCAGTTTATTTTCCTCACGAATACGCAGCCAAGCGCCTGCATTTTTATATTTTTTATATTCAAGTAATTGGCGAACCAGATCATCCCCGCCTTCGATTTCAAGCTCAGCAATGGATTCTGCCTCGACCGGCAGCAGGATTCGGGATTTGATCAAGACCAGCTGGGCTGCGATTACCAGAAAAGCAGATACCTCCAGAGGATCGCGATCTTGAATGAGACTGAGATGGCTCAGATATTGATCGGTTACTTTGGCAAGTGATAGTTGGGTGATATCCAACTCTTCTTTTTCAATGAGCTGTAGAAGAAGATCAAGTGGACCTTCGAAAACATCTGTTTCGATGGTATATTTACTGGCTGCCTGTTTTAGAAAAGGAATTTCCATGTCCTGAATTATAGCAGGGGGTTTCTGATTCGCAATAGTGATTATGAGATAGTAAAATAATATTGCAATAATATACTGTTGTCTTCATGGAGGTATCTTGAAAGAATCATCGGATTTTATTGTGGAATCACCGCAGGACCTTGAAAAACGTCTGGGTCTGACCTTTAATAATACCCTTTTATTAATGCGCGCCCTAACACATCGCTCATACCTCAATGAAAATCCCGAGGCAATCGAGGATAATGAGCGCTTAGAATTCTTAGGAGATGCTGTTCTGGATTTTATGGTAGGAGAATGGCTTTATGATAAATATCCAGAAATGCCTGAAGGCGATCTCACTCAAATGCGTTCAGCTCTGGTTCAAACAGAGGAGTTAGCGGATTTTGCCAGGGTCATTAGATTGGGCGATGCGCTACGTCTGGGTCGTGGTGAGGTTAAGACGGGCGGGCGATCTCGCAGTAGCTTGTTATGTGATGCTTTTGAAGCCTTTATTGGTGCCATGTATCTTGACCAGGGTTTAGCTCCCATACGGGTATTCTTATTTCCACTGCTGGAAGATGCAGTGGAAGATATCATTGAAAAACATAAGAATGAGGATCCTAAATCAAAATTACAGGAATGGTCTCAATCATTGGGTTTTGCTCCTCCGAAATATGTAACTCTCAAAGCATCCGGACCGGATCACTCAAAACTATTTGAAGTAGAAGTATTTATCAACAAAAAACCATATGCTAAAGGCAGCGGGCGGAGCAAACAAGCTGCTGAAAAGGATGCCGCTAAAAAAGCACTAGAAAGGATCCATCAGGATTAATCATTTTATGGTTCAGAAATTAGAAGGCTTAGAATTACACGGGTATAAAACATTTGCATCGAAGACATCCTTTGTATTCCCCGATAAGATAACGGCTGTTGTAGGTCCGAATGGATCTGGAAAATCCAACATAGCGGATTCCATTCGCTGGGTATTAGGTGAACAGGCTTACAGTTTGCTGCGCGGGAAAAAGACCGAAGATATGATCTACTCTGGGTCTGCGCAGCGAGCGAAGATGGGAATGGCATCCGCTACCATTCGATTTAACAACGACGATGGATGGCTCCCGATTGATTACGAACAGGTGAACATCACACGCCGTGCCTATCGCAGCGGCGAGAATGAATACCTGATCAATGAAAAGAAAGTACGTTTACGTGATATACAGGAACTGCTAGCCAATTCAGGTCTGGCAGAACGAACTTACACCATCATCGGGCAGGGCTTGGTGGATTCAGCCCTATCCTTAAAACCACAAGATAGGAGATTATTTTTCGAGGAGGCTGCCGGTATACGATTGTATCGCGCCAGACGGGAAGAAGCGATCCGTAAACTGGATAAAACAGTTGATAATATGGCGCGAGTCCGAGATATCTTGCATGAGATCCGTCCACGAATGCAGCGGTTGGAAAAACAGGTCGAGAAATCCAAAGAATATAACCGTATCAATGCAGATCTGCATTTATTACTGCAAGATTGGTATGGCTATCGCTGGAATGAATTACAGAGGGACTACCGGGAAAGCCTGGAAGCAAAAATTAAAAAAGAAGCGGAATTGAATGTTATCCGTACGAATGTGTCTGCCGGCGATGAAGAGATGGCAGAGAACCGTAAACTGCTTCAGGAAAAACGCGATGTCCTAACAGCGTTGAATAATGAACTTTCATCTGTACAGCGAGAAAAAGAAGCGATCAATCGAGAATTAGCGATCATCGAAGAACGGTTTAAGGGGTATGAAGAGCAGCGCGATTCATTGCGTTCCTCTCTAGCATATGCTGAAGAAGAATTGAAAAATCGCGTTGAACAAAAAGCTGAGCTTGAAAAGCAGCATGGTGAACACGGGCTGAATTTGAAAAAGATTCAATCCGAATTATTGGAGCTGGAAAACTCACTCAACCAGAAGAAAACGGATTTGAAGGAAATCCAGGATCGGATCGATGAACTGCAGCAGAACAAACTCACCCTAGATCGAACGGTGGTTGGGAATCAGGCGAAAATTACCGATCTGGATATCAGAATGGAGATCCTGATCAAGAGACGTACTGAATTGGAAACCTCTGTAAAAGATCAGGAAGAAAAATTTCAGGAAATTACGAATAATTTATCTACCATGCAGAATCTATTTGAGGAAAAACAAGCAGAGATTCAGGATGAAACAAATTCTCTTCTGGAACTATCCACTCAAAAAGAAAAAGCAGATGCCGAAATTCGTGACCTTGATGGAAGACTGCAGAAAAGCCGCAATGATACTGTGGCAAAAGAAACCCAACGTGGGGTATTGCTAGCAGCGAAAAAGAATCTGGAAGGGTTCAAGACCGGGACCAAGAAAATCCTCAATTCTTTTCAACAGAAGAAATTGCCGGGTTCGTTTGAATTGCTGCTTTCCTGTTTGCGGGTGGAAAACGGATATGAAAAGGCAGTTTCCGCAATCCTGGGGGATGCCGCGGAAGGACTAGTGTTGGATTCTGCCATTGATCTTCAGAATATACTTTCGATCATAAAAGATGCTGGTGAATCGCACTCCATTCTTATCCCTAAAGCGTTGTTGAAAGAGAATAGGCAAGCATCTACAAAGATGCTTGCCGGGTGCCGCCCGCTCAGCGATTTCATTCAAACGATAAAAGAGTACCAGGCGGTCATGGATGTCTTGTTCTTGGATACCTATGTGTTGGAGGATCCGAATGAATTGGAACAGGTACTGCAAAAGATGGAGCCCACTCAACGAGTGGTGCTGAAAAATGGGGGCATCTTCTATGGAAACGGTATTATCTCAGTTGGTGGAACAAATAGTGAATTCATATTCAAACGTGAAAAAGAGATTGACGCACTGAACGAAGCCATCCTTTCTCTGCAAAAAAGAACAGAAGAATTGGGAAAAGATATTCAAAAACGGCAAGCAGGCGCTCAGGATATGCAACAGAAAATCGATACCAAGCGCCAGGTTATCGCAGAAATGCAGAAAGAACTTACCGTTATTCAAAGTGACTTAAAAGAAGCCCAGGCAAAACAAACGGATGCTTCTCAAAATATCCGGTTGAATAAGGAATTGGTCAATAAACTCGTTGTAGATATCCAGGAAGCCATCGCGAATAAAGAGCAATTAAAACAAACCCTCAAAGATTTCCAGTCACGGACTGAAACTATACAATTGGAGATAAATGAACAAAGGAAATTGGCTGAAACGATCTCATTGGAAGATCTCAACCAAGATTATTATCAGAAGAAAACGGAATACGCGGTAATTCAGGAGAGCTATGAAAGCTCGAATAATCGATTGCAGGATTCCATTAAATTAATAAACGGGTTGGAAGCGCAGTGTGTTGAATTCAGGGAGAGGTTGAACAATCTTGAGAATCAACATTCCAATTTGATGGAAAAATATGAACAATCATCCGAACGTTCAGAAGAATTGAACGGTCAGATCATGAGGTTGACAGAAAAAACCACTCCCATTGACGCCGAGATTACCACGATCAATGTTGCTATTGAGCAAAAACAGAATAGCCTGGAAGATCTCCGTAAAAATCAAAGCATCGTGGAAAGGCATTTCATCCAATTGGAAATGCGTGTAGAAAAGATCACCTCACAAATGGACGTTTTAAAGGAACGTATCTCAGATGATTTCGGTCTGGTTTCTTATGATTATGAGCCCGATATGATCGGACCCAAACCACTTCCAATCGATGGACTGGTAGCCAACTTACCCAAGATCACTGAAATATCGCCGGACCTGGAAGATCAGATCAAATCCCTAAAATCAGCGATCCGGCGCATCGGTGCAGTCAACCCTGAAGCTGAAAAGGAATACAACGAAGACAAAGAACGCTACGAATTCCTCACCAGTCAAATTGCCGATCTAGAACAGGCAGAAAAAGACCTGCGCAAGGTAGTGGTCGAGTTGGAAGAGATCATCAAGGAAAAATTCAAGGAGACTTTCAAAGCGGTCAACGAAGAATTTTCAGAGATATTTAAACAATTGTTTGGAGGTGGCAGTGCCAAGTTGATCATAGAAGATGAGGAGAATATTACAGAGACCGGCATCGAGATCGAAGCAACTTTACCTGGAAAGAGAAGACAGGAATTGGCATTGTTATCAGGCGGTGAGAGGAGTTTAACTGCCATTGCGCTTATCTTTTCGCTGCTAAAGATTTCTCCCACACCTTTCTGTGTACTCGATGAAGTGGATGCCATGCTGGATGAATC
>DMDF01000069.1 GCA_003446605.1 Anaerolineaceae bacterium | reverse complement strand
TACAAGTACTACACCCTTCCAATCATTATTATACAAGAACGCCTGGATGGGATTGGGCAGGAAGGGGAGGAAGGTAGTGTTGTAAGGGACTGCTACCAGATTTGTAGCAAAGGCGATATAGGTCAGAATGGGATTGACGAAAGCCTGATTGATGATCATTGGAATGCCGAGGACTGGGTTAAGCACAACCGGTGCACCAAATAAGATTGGTTCCGAGATGCAGAATAACGATGGAACGATGGAAGCGCGCCCTAGTGCCTTGACAGATTTTACCTTTGAGGTCAGAAATAAGATGTTGAGCATAAAGAAAGAACCTGCGCCACCGATGGTCATCCATGCGAATTTGGTTTGGAGGGTAGTAATGTGAAATCCATTGGCAATTGTTGGCGCTAAACCGCTCATGAAAAGCTCATTGTTTTCAGCGATGTTAGCAAAAAGAATTGGATTGAGGAATCCAGATGTTGCCATGGTATGAATGCCGAAGAACCACCCAATCATATTGGCTAAATTGATGACGATGAGTCCCCATAATGTATCTGCACCGGTAACAAGAGGTTGGAAAATTTTCGAAAGCATTGCGATAAAATCAATATTAAGTGTATAAGTAAGTGCTCCAACTGCAAGTAACAAGAGCACACCGGGGATGATAGGCTCAAACCACTGAACAATGAAATCAGGCAATCCTTTGCCTTTAATGACCCAACCTTTGCGGACAAATAGTGCACATACTTCACCAGTTAAAACGCCAGCCAGCATTGCAACTGCGGAACCCGTGGCACCAAGGTAACTGAAGGTAATTTGGAAACCACCGTCTGCAAAACCGGGTTTTAACATAACAAGATATAGACTCAGCGCGATGAGAGCGACCGGGTTTGCATTGATTTTATGGGCTTGGGCTGATGAGTACGCAATTCCATAAGCAAAGACGAGACCAAGCAGACCAAATGTCAGATTGTTTAAACTGCTGATCAGTGTTGAATAAGTTGTTGAAGCATTTACTAATTTTCCAATATTCCCTAAAATTTGAAATACCGCACCGGTTAGGATAACGGGCATGGCGAAGCGAAAACCGCCATTGATAGCGCGTATTACTTTAAACGCTGCAAATTTATTCGCAGCTGGTACTATCTTGGTATTTAACCATTCTACTGTTTTACTGTTGTTCATATTTGCCTCTCATATTTTTTAAATTATATTGATATAAAGTACTATTTGCTATTTTGCCCCTTTTGCACCTCCTCGATTAATGGTTTAATAAAACTGATAAGAATGTTCTTGTCAGAAGTTGCGTATATATCTATAGGAAAGACAACACACTTCTTATGATGCTTGGCACATTCTTCCATTAGCTCGTCTTCAAGATAAGCAATTTGTGGGGCTAACAGAACCAGATCTGCATCATCAATATAATCAACCAGTTGATTTTCTGAGTAGGCACTCAATTCAATATCTAGTTCTTCTTCTGCGAAGGCTCGGCGAATCTTTGCAACAGTGATAGAAGTGGACATCCCTAATGCACAAAGCAAAATTATTTTTTTCATAGCTTCTCCATTTAATTTATTTACTTACTCCAGTCTATAACAACACTTAAATATTTATCTTTCCTCGTTAACAGCCCCTGATAGGCTGAAAGAAGTTCATCGGGTCGAATAATATGGCTGATTAGTTGGCGTACTTTTAATTGGTCCGTTCTAATCAGGTTTAATAGAATATCTAGGTTGGAGGACACAGAGTGTTTTATTCCATCGGCATTATATGCTGGTAAGTGCCACTCCAGTGCTCCTCGTAATGTTAAGGAGTGCATATGAATGAGGTTGAATTCTTCAGTTAGATTGGCTTTATAATCAGCACGAGGAGATCCCAGTAATATAACTTGTCCATAGCGAGTAGCCGACCGTAAGCAATTCTTAATCACGCAACTGTCACCGACTGCATCCACGCAGATATCTGCTCCTTTTCCATCAGTGAATTCCATCACTTTCAGTATCTGTGATTCTGGAGAGGTATCGCTCACTTGATTAATGCCAGTTGATTTTGCTATCGCACAACGGTTATTGTTTGGATCCAAGCCAATCACACAGCAGCCGTGTAATTGAAAAATCTGAGCGGCGAGGTTGCCAACTGTACCGAGCCCAAATACTGCTACAGTTGAATTCAACAAGAGATTTGAGATTTGTGAAGCTGTGATGGCAATCAATCCCATTCGAGCAATGACGGCTACTTCAGCAGGAATATCTTCGTCAATTTTGAATGCTGATTGGAAGGGTTTTTGACCGCTTTCATCCATTTCATAAAATTGGTGTGAAGCATGCGTGCCGAAGCAAAAGATGTGATCACCATTTGCTACTCGTGTGATATGGTTGCCCTTCTCCAAAACTCGTCCAATCAAGCCATATCCTGGGCGCCAGGGGTAGGCATTTCGGGATCCCTTCTTATATACTCCTTTTGAAAGGGCTGTGAAAGCAGCCAGTTCAGTACCGGCACTGATCACACTTGTTTCCGCTTCAATTAGAATCTGGTTTGATCCTATTGTAGTGGGGTCTAGGTTTTCTTCTTTAAAAACAAGTTTTTCCTTTTCAGGGATCAGTGCGTAATATGCTTTCACAATTATCCTCCTGCTTCAGCCAGATGGATTTGTATTCCATTAGAATCTGCTGATTTATAAGCCTGTTCCATCACTTTTTGGGTGGCAAGAGCTGACTGGAAATTATTCATGGGTATTTCCCCATCACGCATGCATAGAAGCATGTCTGTAATGGAAGCCAGATGCATACGGATTAGAGTGTTTAAAGAACCATCTTTTTCGACCCATACTTGTTTACTGGAACGAATTCCTGTTGCGTCGGGGAAATGACCCTGCCCGCTGCTCCATTCATTGTTTTTTCGTGAGTAAAAGCGCACATTTTCAGGTTCCCCCAAGTTTGCGATTAATGTACCTTCACGACCGTAAACTTCAAAATTTGCCATTCTTCCCATTCCCCCTGCCAGACGCGTGACTTCAATTACACCAACTGCTTTGTTTCGCATACCAAGTGTACATAGTGCCCAATCATCCACATCCACATTTCTGCCAAGTTCAGGTTCTTTGAGGTTGGATGGTCTTTGATCAATTACAGTGCGCGTTTGACATTGCACCCAATCCACTTCACCAAAGAAAAATCGGGCGAGATCAATCATATGCACACCCAGATCGACCAGAGCTCCGCCTCCTGCTATATCTTTTTTTAATCGCCAGGTGATAGGTTGCTCTGGATTTATGTAACTACTTAAAAACATCTGAGCTCTAAAATTCATAACCTCGCCAATTCCTCCGGCGGCAATAATAGATTTCATTTGAGAGAAGGCAGGCAGGTATCGATAAACAAAAGATGTATTTGAAAAAGTTCCTTTTTCTTTTGCATAATCGGCAATTTTGCTGGCATCTTCCAGGTTTTTACCAAGTGGTTTTTCGCAATACACATGATGCGATTCTTCGATGGCTCGGGTAACCTGTGTTAAATGAAGAAAATTTGGAGTGCAAACATCAACTAGATCATATTTCTGTTTAAAAAAATCTTCTAAGTTGTTTACCAATTCTGGATTACCGATTTCTTGGAAGATTTTGTCACTTGCATTGATAGAAGGTTCTAGTACATTGACAATCTGTAAATTTATATTGTGATTTGGAAAATACTTTTGGAACATACTATAACATTGTGTATGTACTTTTCCGATTGCACCCAAACCGATGAGACCAACTTTTATTTTATTTTTAGCCTTGCTTGTAGCATCCATAAAATATGGCGACCTTCTCAGTTTATGTTATATGAGCGAGCGCTCATTAATATAATTATAGAAAAATTTTTTATAATGTCAACAGAATTTAAGATTTTGATGTGAAGGGGTACCCAGCGCGAAGATGATTTATTCAGTAACTCGTCCAGTATATGAGAAAGCGTTTATGCTTTTTTATAAAATACTGTCTTACATGTAAAGCGCAAAAATCTCCTTTTGAGTAAATTGAGGGTTAAATGGCAAATCGGCTTTGAGCACCCTATAAGCTAGAACAAGTAAGGTATGAGTACCAGAATGTAGATCTCCAATTTCTCGTCTGGAGTAGGAATGCTCTTGATAAATAAAGCAAGAAGTTCTTGGTGTTGGAACTTAACCGTTTTTTCTTATCATACTAATTGATATATCCAGTGATCAAACTTTTTGGAGAATTAATTTGTCTACACAGTCTGTTTGTGAGAAAACCGTTCGATGGAAAATTCATTAGATCTGTATGAGTATTAAAAAAACGTTTATTTTTTTCCGATACTTATTAATCTGTGGATTATCTATAATAAATGTAACAATTATTTAAAGGGTCAACATGGTAAGTGGAAAAAGTCAAGACTTGACGAAAGAAACACACATTCATTCGCGATCAGAAGTCTATAATATTTTGGAATCCCTACCGGATGCGGTTTTAATCCTAACGCTGGACGGAACGATAATTTTTTCCAACAGAGGGTTTGTCGAAATAACTGGTTTTTCAAAGCATGAAATTGAGAATAAAAAATACGAAGTATTCGTTACTGATTCCGACAAGAACTTCAATAAATACGAAAATGTGCTCAAGAAAACCGCAGTAGAAGGTTCGTTTGGTCCATTCGAATTTCCATTTAAACCAAAGGTTGGTTTATCACGTTTTGGTGAAGCTCACTTATCCTTGATTACTTTTGATGATGGAAATAAAAATATAATAGCTCTGATTCACGACATAACCGAACGTCTAGATATTGAAAAGAAATTAAAAGAAATGGCTTTGCTCCCAATTCAAGATGCAAATCCTATTCTCCGAATTTCAAAAAATGGGCAGATTCTTTTTTCCAATCAAGCTGCCCAAGTATTTCTGGACTATTGGGAAGTAACCCCAGAGAATCTTCTTCCGGAAACTTTTCAACATGAAATGTATAGGATTTGGAAGAACAAAAAAAATGCTGAAAAAGAATTACGTATCGCAGATAGGATTTACAAGGTAGAGGTAAAACCGATTTTAGGGGAAGATTATCTAAATATTTATGGACAGGATATAACAGAAGAATTCTTGGCGAACAAAGAACTACAGGAGCGAGAGCAAAGGTTAAAGAACGCTGAAAAGATTGCCAATCTCGGGCACTGGGAATGGGATATTCCTAATGATCACATTATCTGGTCAGAAGGCGTATATCGCATTTTTAGATTAAAACCAGATGAGTTTGTGCCAACATTTGACTCGTATACAAATTATGTACATCCGGAGGATGTGGAAAAACTGCACGAAAAAATAGCAATGGCAATTTCCCAAAAATGTTCATATTCAAATCTTCATCGTGGTATTACAAAAGATGGAAGAATTATCCTGGTTGAGGGGAAAGGGGATGTGATTTTATCTGAGGATGGGGAATTAATTAAGATGATTGGAACAGTCCAGGATGTCACCGAGCTCAAAAAAACGGAAGAACAGATAAAAGCAGCCGAGCGTATAGCAAAACTGGGTAATTGGGAATGGGATTTATCCTCAGATATTTTAATTGCTTCTGATGAAGCCTATAACATATCTGATTTGAAACCAGGAGAATTGAGCTCTAGAGATTATTCATCTCTTATACATCCTGATGATAGAAACCATGTGAATGATAGTATCAGGTTAGCCATTGCACAAAAAAGACCGTTGAAAACCATCTATCGGCTTGTAACGCCTACTGGGAAAATAAAGCATATACGATTATTGGGAGAAGTGGTTCTCTCTAATCATGAACCCGTAAAAGTCATTGGAACGGTTCAGGATATAACAGACCAGATAAAAGCGGAAGAGAAAATTCGCAATTTGAATATTAAGTTAGAAAAGAAGGTTGAAGAGCGCACAAAAGAACTTGCCGAAGCATTAAGCGAGTTGGAGAAGAAAGAAAAACGGCACCAAGCTGTCCTCAATGATTTAACTGAAATGGTGTTTCGTTGGAAACCAGATGGTTCATTCACTTTCATGAATGAAAAGATGAAATCCCATTATAGCGATTCTAACGATCAGAAAACCATATCTGATGCCAATCCGTTTACGCGAAAACAGATGAAAGAGATAATTCAAGCTCTGTCGGTTAATTCCCCTGTGATCACAAATGAATACTGTTTAATAAAAGAGGATGGTCAGTGTCTCTGGGAAGAATGGACCGATCGCGGTATTTTCAATGAAAAAGACGAATTAATAGAAATTCAATCAGTTGGTAAAGATATCACTGAGGCGAAAAAAGCAAGCGAGATGCATCGCAAATTATCTTCCGCAGTGTATTATAGCCCTGCCTCGGTGATGATAACCAATATTGATGGGATTATTGAATATGTCAATCCGAGCTTTGAAAAAATTACAGGTTATTCCGCTAGCGAAGTTATAGGGAAAAAACCATCTATCCAAAAAAGTGGGGTGCAGCCGGATAACTTCTATAAGGATATGTGGGAAACTATTAAAGCCGGAAATGTCTGGCATAGTGAGTTTAGTAATCTAAGGAAAAACGGTGAACTTTATATCGAATTTGAATCCATCGCACCTATCAAGAATGATGAAGGAGAAATTACACATTTCATTGCTGTTAAAGAGGATGTTACGAAACAAAGGAAAGCAGAAGAAGCACTTATAGAAAGTGAACGCAGGTTAAATGATATTTTAAATCATGCCCCACTTATGGTTTATATGTATGACCCGAATGGTCGGTACACATATGTTAATGATGAATTTGTACGTATTCAACAATTATCTCGTGAGGATGTATTAGGGAAGGCAGATTTTGAATTTCGCTCAAAAAAAGAAGCAAAAAAATATTACGATACATTTAAAAAAGCCAGCGAAACAAAAGAGATTCAGTACTTTGAAAATGCCATCAAACAGGGAACAACTATTAAGCATTATACCTACTTAGTCTTTCCATTGATGAATAATAAAGATGAAGTCTATTCGGTAGTTGGAAAGGCATTGGATATAACTGATCGCAAAAATGCTGAATTTGCAATGCAAGAGGCAAGGAAGGTAGCCGAAGAAGCAAATCGTGCGAAAAGTTCTTTTGTTGCCAATATTTCCCATGAAATCCGGACTCCGCTCAATGCAATGATTGGTTTGACATACATGGTTCTGCAGACAGAACTATCTTCTCAGCAGCGCGACTATGTGGATAAGATCCAAAGTGCCGCTGAAAACTTGTTGGGAATTATCAAAGATATTCTTGATTTTTCTAAAATTGAGGCTGGACGCATGGAAATAGAAGCTATCCCATTTAACCTCAATAACATAGTTGGGGAAATTGCCAATATTATCAATGTTAACGCAAAAGAAAAAGGATTGAATCTTGAATTCGATATTTCTGAAGATATTCCCGTCACTTTGATTGGGGATCCATTGCGGTTGAAACAAGTGCTGTTAAATCTTTGTGGGAATGCGATTAAATTCACAACGGAAGGTGAGGTTGTGGTGACTGCAGAGGTTTTACACAAAGAGGATGAGAAGATTACCTTGAAATTTTCTGTACGCGATACAGGTATTGGACTAACACAAGCACAAATTGCAAAACTCTTCCAGGCTTTTACCCAAGCAGATTCTTCCATTACGCGTAAGTACGGTGGAACAGGTTTGGGTTTGATGATAAGCAAACAGTTGGTTGAGTTGATGGGTGGTGAAATGGGTGCGACGAGCAAACCTGGGGTGGGCAGCACATTTTATTTCACTGCTGAATTTAGTGAGCCGACCTTTGGAGATAATCGTAAAGGAATGAACACAATTAATCCTGGAGACACTCGCATTTTGGTGATAGAAGATGATCCTTCCAAAAATAAAGCGCTGCGATTAAGTCTGGAAATATTTGGATCTAGTATGACAATCGTTGAGAATGGTGAGAGTGGCATTAAAAAACTCTATGAGGCTGTTGAAAACGAGCCTTATGGAATGGTGATTATTGATGAGAAGTTGTCTGATATGGATGGTGTCGAATTTATACAACAAATCAGAAACGATCCTGACCTTATTAAAATCCCGATAATCATCATTTCTTCGAAATCTGACTATGAAAAGATTGCGGAGCAGCAGCGGAATATGGATATGGTTGGAATATTAATAGAACCGATTACATCATTTTCTTTATCTAATGCGATTATGAATGCATTGAGAGTAGTAGACCATACGGGCAATATCGAGGATGGTAATAAAGCTATCCAGGATTTAAACATATTGCGTGGTTTTGCTGCTCTAGTGGTTGAAGATAATGAGATTAATCAGGAAGTTACCCAAAGTCTTTTAGAAATGGTGGGTGCAAGTGTAGATCTGGCTTCAAATGGAGTGGAAGCTATCGCGGCGATGAAGCAAAAACCCTATGATTTTGTACTGATGGATATTCAAATGCCTGTGATGGATGGCTTAGAAGCGACACGTAGAATAAGAGCGGCAAATGCAACATATAGCGACACTATAATTATTGCATTATCTGCTTATGCCACACAAGAGGATGCTAAAAAAACATTGCAGGTAGGAATGAATGACTATGTAACCAAGCCTATCAACCCCATTGTATTATTTGCCACTTTGAGTAAATGGATCGATGTTGCGAAACCCGGAAAAAATTTGAAAGCAAGCATTCCCACTGGCAATGCATTCCCTGCATTACCCGGTATTGATACGGAGAATGGACTACAACGTTTTGGCGGTGATCGGGAACGATATCGTGTCAATCTGAAGCGTTTCTCAACTAAATATGCGGGCACCATTGACGAGATCGAACATGCTTTAGAGGCACAGGATGTCGAAATCGTGAAACAACTGGTACATACTTTAAAGGGTGTTGCCGGAAATATTGGTGCTTCCCATGTACAGAAAAGTGCAGAAAAGTTGGAGGAAGCTATTAAAAAGGGGAATAGCGCTGAACAAAGAAACTTGCTTCTCGCAATTCGAAAACAACTGCACGAAGTGTTGTTATCGATTGATCTATTAGATCAGAAAACATCACAAGCGACTTCTCTGAAAAATGCAGATTCAGAAAAAATAATTATTAATGCACGTGTGAAATCCAAAACCTCACAGGAGGTACCTGACTCTGCTAAAGATGACGTAAAAATTGACTTCCCAAATGAGGACATTGCCCCAATTTTGCGCAAATTGTCTGATGATCTCACCAACGCAGATTCGGTAGCATTAGAAGTGGTGAAGGATATAAAAACGAAGTTCCCGGATATCGGTTTGTTACCAGATTTCATTGACCTGGAAAAGTATACTTCTCAATATGATTTTGAAGCGGCTCTTGGACAATTAATTAAACTTGCTAATAGTTTACATTTAAAAGTGACCGGAGAAAAAAATGGATAAACAAAGCATCCTTGTTGTGGATGATATTCCCGATAATATAGATGTTCTCAATGGTATTCTAAGGGATGATTATCAAATAAAAGTGGCAATTAATGGGGAACGTGCTCTGAAAATTGCAATGGGGGACTTACCCCCTGACCTCATTTTGCTCGATGTGATGATGCCGGGTATGGATGGATACGAAGTCTGCCGGTTGTTGAAGTCCAATTTTTCTACTCGCAAAATCCCTGTTATTTTTGTAACGGCTAAAAGTGAGGTGCGAGATGAAATGGAAGGGTTTAATCTGGGAGCTGTCGATTATATTACCAAACCTGTCAGCCCACCGATTGTAAAGGCACGTGTCAGAACCCATTTGGCTTTGTATAATCAAAATCGCGATTTGGAAGTGAAAGTCAAAGAGCGAACTTTTGAGATCCAAGAAACGCGTTTGGAAATTATAAGAAGATTGGGAGTCGCAGCTGAATACAAGGATAAAGAAACGGGGGAGCATATTTTTCGGATGAGTAGTTTTTGCCGCCTGATCGCAGAAGCGGCTGGGATGGATAAGGACGAGGCAGAATTAATCTATAACGCTGCTCCGATGCATGATGTTGGAAAGATTGGTATTCCGGATAGGATTCTATTGAAACCCGGTAAATTAGATCCGGATGAATGGGAGATCATGAAGACACACACTACCATCGGGGCACAAATCATTGGGAATCATCCTTCCGAACTCTTGCAGACTGCCCGCATCATTGCGTTATCGCATCATGAAAAATGGGATGGCTCTGGCTATCCGTATGCCCAAAAAGGGAATGAGATACATTCTTATGGAAGAATTGCCGCAATTTCAGATGTATTTGACGCGTTAACCTCAAAACGTCCTTACAAAGAAGCCTGGTCATTTGATGAAGCAATAGAACAAATTAAAAGCGAAAAAGGGAAATATTTTGATCCCGTATATGTAGAAGCTTTTTTTAAGGTCTTGCCCGAAATTCAAAATATCAAATATGAGGGTAATGATTTCTGATTTTCGTTGTTTGGTGCATAAAAATCTATTTTCTGCGAATGAAATATAAAAAAGGAAATCATTATTGTTTAATGGAAAGCATGATGGTATTCGTGTTTTGTTCCAGATAAACAGAGTATTGTTATCCCAACAGGTTCTAGATTGAGTGTCAAGGTGATTTTGCAAACGCGGTTAAAAGTATATCAATTCTAATAAAATTAATCTCTTGTCGCTGACCTTTGACAGCATGAATGCTTGACATAAAAATAATAGGGTAATATTCTCCTATATACCACATTGGAGGATACGATTATGAAATTGTTTGGTCCCAAGAAGATCGAAGGGATAGGTGAGCCCTGTGACGTGGAAATCTTGCGTTCTGCTCTGCTGGAACTCCTTCCCATTGAAGGAGAGGTTAATAATTGCCTGACTATCGCTACGAATGAAAAATTTCCGGCGGGATTTCTGGCTATCTGGAAGATGTATGCTAAGGAAAGGCAGGAGGATAATTCTTTTCGTTTTAACTATGTCCAGGTGACCTATACTTTCAATGTGGATATAGACCCTTCCGAAAGAGCGGTGCATTTGAAAGCAAGGAATTTCATGAAATCTGCCCGTATACCTGAAGGCGAAAAAGTATACTACCCCTGGTACAGCCAGGTAAAAATCGGTAAGTTGTCAGATCTGAAAGATAAAGAGGAGAAGGAATCTCAGGCAAGAGTGTACACTTTCTCAACAAAGAAGATGCGGGAACCGCTGGTTGCCTGTATCACCCAACATGGCTGGGATGCCTACGTTTGATGGAATGATTGCGATGTGATAAGAGCGAGCTTTGCGCTCGCTCTTTTTGTACCCATGAGGATTAGTCTTTCAGTATTTTCTGTAAAAAGCTTGTGCCAATGGCAGGTGGGGTTACCTGAAAAGCTTCCCCGATGGTGGCAGCCACGTCCGCAAAGGATCCTCGAATGCCCAGATTGACATTATCCCTGACCGGTTTGCCAAACACCAGTAACGGGATGTATTCTCTGGAATGATCGGTGCTGGGGGTGGTGGGATCCACGCCATGGTCGGCAACGATCATGGCAAACTCAGTATCGCCCATCTTTTCACGAATGGTGGGAATGAAAGCATCAAATTCTTTCAGCTTTTGTGCATACCCGGCTGCATCATTGCGATGCCCGTAGGTCATATCGAATTCGACCAGATTTGCAAACAGCAACCCGCTGAAATCCTCATCCAAAAAATCCACCAAAGCCTGGATGCTTTCCATATTGAAAACCGAATGATGGGTTTTGGTGATGCCGCGATTACCGAATAGATCGTCGATCTTGCCGGTTGCGTACACCTGATGTCCGGCTTTGAGTAGCGTATCCAGCATGGTATCAGTAGGAGCCAGCAGCGGATAATCATGGCGCCTTTTGGTGCGGGTGAAGGTTTCTGCACTCTCGCCAATAAAGGGGCGTGCGATTACCCTGCCCACGGCATGCTCTCCCTGCAGCATCTCGCGAGCAATGGCGCACACTCGGTATAACTCTTCGATCGGGATGATATCTTCATGCGCAGCGATCTGAAAGACCGAATCGGCGGAGGTGTACACGATCAGTTTGCGAGTGCGCATGTGCTCTTCTCCGAGTTCTTTGATGATCTCGGTACCGGAAGCGGGTTTGTTCCCAATAACTTCATAGCCAGTCCGCTTGGTAAATTCATCCAGTATTTCTTTCGGGAAACCGTTGGGATAGGTGGGGAAGGGGCGCTTTACTTCAACCCCCATCAATTCCCAGTGTCCGGTTACCGAATCTTTGCCTTTCGAGATTTCGGTGCATTTACCATAAGCGCCGTGTGTGTGTTCTCGTGCGGGAACACCCTGCATGGGGGTAATGTTTCCCAGCCCTATTTCACCCATATTGGGCAGGTTGATGCCGCCCAGCACACGAGCGGTGTTGGAAAGCGAGTTGCTGCCGCGGTCCCCATATTCATCCGCGTCCGGCAGTTCCCCTGCACCCACCCCATCCAAAACAATAACGGCAATGCGAGTAATTTCCATTTTCTAAATCCTGTATTGATGTTAATAAATTTTGATTATACTTCTCAGCCTTTTTTGAGTTCCTTAACATAATCTAAAAATATAGGAACTATCGCTCAGGAAGTGCGTTTGGTTATTCTTTTTATTTTGATTATTGACAAGCCATTCTGGATGCGCTATAATGTTATCGATAACGGGAACGATAACATCACATGGAACAAAAAAGTAAACGCCCCACCATTAAACAAGTAGCTGCTGCCGCTGGTGTTTCCACACAAACCGTATCGCGCGTGATTAATGATCGTCCGGATGTCGCTCCGGATACACGTGAACGGGTGAAACAGGTGATCACAGAAATGGATTACCAACCCAGCGCTTTGGCGCGCAGTTTGATCCAGCAGCGCAGTTATACCCTGGGAGTGGTAACAGCCGGGTTGAAATTTATCGGTCCATCCAGAACTTTAAACGGGATCACATGCGCAGCAGAACAAGCCGGTTATTCCCTTTTGCTGAAAGAATTACCCCATTTTAACACCAATGATATTGTTCCAATATTTAATGAACTGATTTCCCACCATGTAGATGGCATTATCTGGGCAGCTCCCGAAATTGGGAGTAACCGTGATTGGGTGGATAATTTTTCGTACGAATTAGATGTACCGATCGTCTATCTAACCATGGAACCACGAGAAGGGATTTCTATTATTTCCATGGATAACTATGTCGGTGGGCAGCTTGCATTATCCCATCTGCTTGAAAAAGGATATCGCCATATCGGTCATATCGCTGGTCCGATGGATTGGTGGGAATCGCAGCAACGTTTCAAAGCATGGAAAGATACCCTGCGAAATGCCGGGATAGAAGGTAATGACAACCACTGGGTGGAAGGCAACTGGTCTTCTGCATCCGGGTATGAAGTGACCCAACAATTATTTCAAAAATATCCCGAAATGGATGCCATCTTTGCTGCGAATGATCAAATGGCGCTGGGTGCACTGACTATTGTGCATCAAAAGAAATTGCGTGTGCCACAGGATTTCGGGATCGTTGGATTTGATAACATTCCTGAATCGGAACATTTTTGGCCCGCACTGACAACTGTTCAACATGACCAACACCAAGTAGGTACACTAGCAGTACATGAAATTGTTAGAATCATTGAATCGTTTCGTAATAATGAATCGCCTGAATATAAGACGATTTTGCTGACCCCAAATCTATTAGTTCGAAACAGTTCTCTAAAATAAAGAGATCAGGAGGTGGAAAGGAATAGATCAATAAGAGAAAGTGCCTGTCATCAATCTGCGGTTCATGACAAGCACTTAAATAAGGTGCGAAAAAGATATAAAAAGGAAATCAATTCGCCCTTTAATATTTTACCGCACAACAACGAATAATAATAAACAAGGAAGGAAGTTGTAAGATGAAAAAAGTATTAATCGTAATTTCCTTAATCGCTATAAGTGCATTATTGATCGGTTGTAACACAAGCGATGTATCAACGCAAAACTCAAACGAGACACAATCATCAGATGAAGATAGCGTCACAACTATGAGTAGCGAACTAATTAAAGTTGGTTACTACGGCATTAGCACTACAAACGCATTTTTTAAAGACGTCTACGATAGCCTCGTCAAGGCATGTGAAGATCGCGGTTATGAATTAACCGCTATTTTTACCGATTATGATCCCGTTAAAATGCGTTCTGCTTATGATCAATTTAAATTGATTGGGGTGGATTTGATCATAGATGGAAATGGGTCGCAAGATGTAATCGTTCCTTTTGCTGAGCAAGCCGCAATCGATGGAATCCCCTATATTGGTTTGTTTGTTCAATTGGAGGAACCTTCCTATACTTTTGGCGTCAGTAATGCAGCCATGGGTGAAGCCGTTGGTGATTTTGTTGGTAAGTTGATTAAAGATGAATGGGGTGGAAATTATGATCTCATCGTCATGCTTGGTGGTTTTCAAGGTGCTACGGATGTGGTTGAACGTTTAACAAAAGCACCTGAAGGAATGGTAAATTATGTCGATGTGACTGGAAAACCAATCATTCAAATTGAGGCAAAATTTGGTGACACGGTCGGCATTTACCAACAAACGATGGATATGCTGACTGCAAATCCTGATAAGAAAATTGCCTTGTTTGCACAAACTGACGATGTAGCCAACGCTGCTTTTTCAGCGGTGGAAGCTGCTGGACGAAGTGCTGATGTAATAGGAACCGGGAGCGACTGTGTTGACATTGCTTTGGATTATTTTAAAGCTGCCGTAGATGCAAATGATTATACAGTGCCGTGGAGAGGTTCAAATTATTTACCAGCCAAGACTTTTGGAGGCGAAATTATTGATCTTGCTTCCAGAATTCTGGCAAATGAAGATGTTCCCCATGAAACTGTTACTAGTCCTATCGTGGTCGGTATTTATAACCTGTATGAAGTGTTTCCTGAATTGAAGGACAAATAACAATTTTCAAATTACTGGTTGGCGTATGCTGTAAAGACATTTCATCGTAAAAAAAACATACGTCAACCAATGCACAGACTGACCAACAAGAATAGAAAAATAATCAGGCAAATCCAAATTATGGAGGTAAAGTCGTCGTGAAGAAACTGCTCCAAGTAAAGGGAATTAGCAAGCAATTTCCAGGCGTATTAGCGCTTGACAGCCTTGATTTAGAAATAGATTGCGGAGAAGTACTGGCGATCGTTGGGGAAAATGGTGCTGGTAAATCTACGCTTATAAAGATCATATCCGGAGCGTATCAGCAGGATAGGGGGAGCATAATTTTTGATGGTAATCATTTGGATAAATTAAGCCCCCGTAAATCTATTGAGGCGGGTATTGCAGTGATCTATCAGGAACCGAGCTATCTACCTTTGATGTCCATTGCTGAAAATATCTATGTAGGAAGCCAGCCTAAAAGAGCAGGAAGGATTGATTATAAAGCTCTAAAAACGCAAAGCGTAAAAATTCAAAAAGAGGTTGGTTTGGATCATTTGGATCCTTTTACACCAGCGATTGAATTATCACCTGGCGAAAGGCAGCTTTTGGAAATTGCGCGCGCTTATGCTCGTAATATGAAACTACTGATTTTGGACGAGCCGACCTCTGCCTTGAATGAGAATGAAACTAAAAAGTTATTTACATTAATTAAAAAGTTAAGGCATGATGGAAAAGGAATTATTTATATTTCGCACAAATTGGACGAGATATTTGAGGTGGCAGATCGTGTTCAAGTTTTGCGTGACGGACGTAGTATCAAAGTTTCTAGACTTTCTGATACCTCCCGCGATGACATTGTGCGAAATATGATTGGTCGTGAATTAAAAGATATGTACCCTATCGGGGAAAGAGAAATAGGAGAAATTTCTTTTGAAGTGAAAAACTTATCTGATAGTTATTTAAAGGATGTCTCATTTTCTGCCCGGAAGGGCGAAATTCTCGGTCTTTACGGATTGATGGGCTCTGGTTGTTCTGAGGCTTTGAAAAGCGTTTTTGGCATACGTAAAAAAGAAATGGGCGAGATTTTTGTTGCAGGAAAGAAAACAGAAATAAAAAAACCACGGGATGCTATTAAAGTCGGAATCGCATATATACCTGATGAACGCAAGACAGAAGGTGTTATGTCTGGTTTATCGGTGATGTCAAATATTTCTATTGTTACTCTTGGAAAATACAAATCGGGTCCAATACTGAGCCCCGCAAAAGAAAAGCGAATTGCTTCTAAGTGGATGAAAGATCTCAATATTAAGACCCCATCTCTTTCGACTCCGATAGAAACCCTTTCAGGCGGAAATCAGCAAAAAGTGATTATCGCAAAATGGTTGGATAACAATCCTAAGGTATTTCTTATGAATGAACCTACTCGGGGATTGGATGTTGGTGCCAAGGTTGAAATTTATAAGCAAATGGAAGCGCTTTGCCACAAGGGATGTGCAGTAGTGCTGGTTGCCACGGATCTTCCGGAATTGCTTGCACTTTCTGACCGTGTCTATGTTTTTCATAACGGTATGATCACCGCTGAAATTGGGAAAAGTCAAATGACGCAAGAAAAAATCATAAAAAGCGCGATAGGAGAGCAAGGATAGCTATGAATAATTCAAAAACAAATTCTATTTTGTCATCGGCGAGCAACTACATTAAGAAAAATTTTTCATCAGTTGGAAGCATTGTTTTAGCGTTAATTGGGATATGTGTTGTTTGGTCACGGTTGACGCCATATTTCTTTACATTTGCTAATTTTAAAAATATCAGTGTGTATATTGCGGCAAATGGGATCATGGCTGCTGGTTTAACGGTTGTCTTGTTGATGGGTGGAATTGATCTTTCGCAGATGGCGCTCATGGCTCTCAGCGGAATGTGTGTTGCTATTGGTTATGAAAATGGTGCCAGTGGTTTGACCCTTATCTTGATTGCAATATTGGCTGGATTACTAGGCGGATTATTCAATGCTTTTTTAATAACGAAACTTCGCATTATGCCGTTTATTGCAACATTGGGGAGCCAGCTTGTGTTCAGAGCGTTGGCTTTCATTTCAACGAGTGGGAGATATGTAACCATAAAAGATCCACTCATTAAGTTTGTCGGATTTGGTTCTGTTTTAGGTTTACCGACTTTATTATTAATTATGTTGGTCGTTTACATTATTGTTTGGTTTGTATTGAAATATACCCAATATGGTCGCAATGTCTACTCTGTGGGATCTAGTGCTCCAGCATCTTTTCTGTCTGGTGTCAATATTCAAAAGGAACGCATCATCTCTTATGTAATTTGCGGAGCTTGTTCTGGTCTTGCTTCCATCCTTTACATTGCACAAGGTAGCGTAGCTCTAAATAATGCCGGAACGGGCAATGAACTCGATATTATTGCAGGTGTAATTTTGGGTGGTTTATCCATGTCAGGTGGGAAAGGTTCCGTGGTAAATACCTTGCTCGGAATTCTTCTTATGGCAGTCATCGCAAATGGGATGAGCCTTTTAAGTGTAAGTTCATACTATCAGATGTTATTGAGAGGAGTAATTCTTTTGGCTGCGATTTTCCTCGACACAATTCGTGGAAAAGGATCCGATTAATAGCTTTTCTCTACGAATAGGATGTTATTCCATCAATTTTGGACCGTGTATTAGCCAAAAAGAGACCATATAAATTATTTTCGTAGAAAGGAGAAAAGTACATATAAAAAATCAAAACCTTTTATTACCTGAGAATACAGTCCACGAAAAGCTGTTTTTAGATGCGAAAGAAAGCTTGTGACTTAACAAAGAAAGAAGATATAAAAATGAACAACGAAGATATGCGAACAAGATTCTATCTTAAGATGACCAACGGAGAAATTGAAGAGTATCTTGATCGGAATGATCTCGTCTATATTCCGGTTGGAAATGTAGAAAACCATGGAGATTTTCCTGTGGATGTAGAACAAACCGTGCCTGAAGCATTCGCACTGAAATTGGCGGAAGCAACGGATGGGTTGGTTCTTGGTAACCTGTCATTTTTCTACACGGGCAATGCTACACTTACCAGTCGTGCCTCGATCAATGTAAGTGTTATGGATGGAGCTGCTTATCTGGAAAAGATTGCCACTTCACTTCTAAATCAGGGTTTTCGCCGTCAAATCTATCTATCACTGCATGCACCGGCTGTGTTAACCATTGGTCCGGTTATCACCCAAATTTTTGAGGATACGAAAATACCGATCATGTATATCGATCTAGTGGACGTTTTAAAAGTTGCAAAGATTGATATGTATAGTGACCCTAAAGTGATGAATATTTTCTATGGTGCTTATAAGGTTCTCAACAGACTCGAAGAATTACCGATTCGTCCTGGCGTTCCCTCGAGACCTTTACCTATGACTACAGATTTTGTTAACCGGCTCAGGACCCTTGCTCATATGGGAGCAGCAGTCGGTTTCTACTTTACGGACCCAGATGAACATGCTGGATTTGATCCCTTGCAATCTGAAGATGAACGGGATCAGCGTGCTAGTGAAGGAGTAGAGTATATCGATAAAATGATTGAAGCAATAGACATTGAAGATGTCCTTGCTCGCATTAAAAAGATTGATGACATGACGCAGAATATTGTCCTTCCAAAACACGGAAAATGGCTGCCGAGAAAAAAATATCCTGATCCAAATTATTAGACCTTTGTACAGGATAAAACCAGATTAAGGATAACGAGAAAAACAATAAAAGTGTCCCTCAATATAATTAATTGGGGGACACATAAATGGGTATTAATAAAACCACTTAATCACTAATTTCTCGTGTGGTTTTTATCCGCCAATAAGGGAGAATAAAAAAGAAATACAATCCAGTGCTTCAGGAGAAAAGCATGCTTTGTAAAAATAGAAATACAAGAAATGAGTCGCAGAGAAAAATTGAAAAAATCAACAGTTTACTATCTGAAAAAGGTTCAGATGCTCTATTATTACAGCGTTTCAGCAGTATTGCCTGGGCTACCTGTGGTGCTGATTCTCATATTAATACAGCTGCCAGCGATGGATGTGCCTCGCTTTTGATCACCCCCACACAGAGATATGTATTTACAGATACTATTGAAGCCCAACGCCTGCAGGATGAACAGGGTTTGGACGGGCAGGATTGGGAATTCATTATTTCCCCCTGGTACGAAAAAAGAAATTCATTGACTGAATTTATAAGAGATATGAAGGTGGGTACAGATGGACTTTTCTTGGGGGGAACGGATATCAGTGCTGAGCTGGCATGGTTGCGATCTCAATTAACGGAAAATGAAGTTGATCGTTTTAGAACCCTGGGCAAGCTTTGTGCACAGATTATGAATGAAACGATGGAAACCCTGCAACCAGGGATGACAGAATACCAGATCGCAGGGAAACTCTCTCAGATAGCCGAGAGTTACGGGGTCCAGCCGGTGATCAATTTGGTTGGCAGCGATGAGCGCATTTTCCAGTATCGCCATCCCCTGCCAACTTCAAAAAAATTGGACAAGTATTGCATGGTTATTTTGTGTGGGCGGAAATGGGGTCTGGTGTGTTCCATCACCCGCCTGGTGCATTTTGGACCATTACCGGATGAAGTTAAACGCAAATCACTGGCAACGGCGCTTATTGATGCAGCCATGATCGCGGCTTCCCGCCCCGGAAAGACATTGGCGGATGTTTTTCGAATCGCACAAAATGAATATGAATATGCTGGCTATGCCGGGGAATGGCAAAAACATCATCAGGGTGGGTTGGCGGGTTACGAACCAAGAGAAATAACTGCAACACCCTTCACACTCCATCCTGTCAAAGTGAATCAAGTATTTGCCTGGAATCCTACTATAACTGGCGCAAAATCAGAAGATACTATCCTGATATCTGAAAATGAAAATGAAATCCTAACCGAAATTCCTGGTTGGTCGTATGAGGAGATTCAGATTGGTGACCAGTTAATTCGACGACCGATGGTAATGGTGCGCGATTGAGGAAAGTAATGAGAAATTCAAGGAGCGATTTGGAATTATTGAGGCTACACTTTTCTTATATAAAAGCGAGATCGAGGGAGTAGATATGGCGAAATATACAATTGGTGTGGATTTTGGCACCGAATCTGGACGAGCTGTGCTGGTGGATGTTGGATCTGGTCGTGAAATTACCAGTGCAGTGTATGTCTATGTTCATGGCGTTATCGATGAAAGATTACCTGATAGTGGAAAACGACTGGATCCTGATTGGGCTCTACAGGACCCTGAAGATTACATCCGCACTTTTCAACATACGATTCCTGCTGTTCTGGAACAGTCGGGCATTGATGCAGGAGATGTAATCGGGGTAGGCATTGATTTTACCGCCTGTACTATGCTGCCTGTTAAAAGAGATGGAACACCCTTGTGTGTGCTGCCCCAATATCGAGATGATCCTCACGCCTGGGTGAAATTGTGGAAACATCACGCTGCACAACCTGAAGCGGACCAGATCAATCAAACGGCGCGTGAAATGGGAGAACCCTGGCTGGCGAGATACGGCGGGAAGATCTCATCGGAATGGTTTTTCTCGAAAGTATTGCAAATTATCCATGTATCTCCCGATATCTACAAAGCTGCTGATCGCATGATCGAAGCCGCTGACTGGGTGGTCTGGCAATTAACCGGTGTGGAGACACGCAATAGCTGTACTGCCGGTTACAAGGCGATCTGGTCTAAAAAGGATGGTTTTCCATCACGAGAATATTTCCAGGCACTGCATCCTATGATGGCGGATGTCATCAGCGAAAAGATGAGCACCGATATCCGTCCGGCTGGTCAAAAAGCGGGTGTTCTGACTCCGCAGGCAGCTGAATGGACCGGATTGAAGCCGGGCACGGCTGTTGCCATCGCTAATGTAGATGCGCATGTGGCGGTTCCAGCAGCCACGGTTACGGAGCCCGGGCGAATGGTAATGATCATGGGTACCTCTACCTGCCACATGGTGTTGGGCGAATCGGAACATGTTGTCCCCGGTATTTGTGGCTATGTGGAAGATGGCATTATTCCCGGCTTTTTTGGATATGAAGCCGGTCAATCCTGTGTGGGCGATCATTTTGCGTGGTTTGTGGAGAATTGTGTACCAGCGGATGTAAAGAGAATTGCCGAAGAACGGCACGTGAGTGTTCATGCTGTCTTGGAAGAAAAAGCGGCGGCTCTTAAAGTAGGTGAATCAGGACTACTGGCGCTGGATTGGTGGAACGGCAATCGCTCTGTTTTGGTGGATGTGGACTTGACGGGCATGATCCTTGGGATGACTCTGGCGACCAAACCCGAAGAGATCTATCGTGCTCTAATTGAAGCCACCGCTTTTGGAACGCGCATCATTGTGGAAGCTTTTCAGGAGAACGGCGTGCCTATCCATGAGCTGGTAGCCTGCGGTGGCTTACCTGAGAAGAATCACTTGTTGATGCAGATCTATGCGGATGTGATGGGAATGCCTTTCAAGGTCAGTGCCTCCGATCAAACACCTGCGTTGGGTTCAGCCATGTTTGGGGCTGTCGCGGCTGGAAGAGCGCTAGGAGGATACGATTCCATCTTTGATGCAGCCAGAAGCATGGCGACATTGAAGGATGAATATTTCCAGCCCAATATGGCAAATAAAGCTGTTTATGATCGAATTTTCAACGAATACAAATTGCTGCACGAATATTTTGGGCGTGGAGAAAATGACGTCATGAAACGCCTGAAGAAATTAAAGGCAGAAGTAATTAAAAGATCGTAGAGAAGGATAAAGTTATGCTGCTCAAAGATATCCGTGAGGAATTGGTTGAATTGAATCAAGCCCTACCTGAAAACAACCTAGTGGTGTGGACGTCAGGCAACGTTAGCATACGCGACCCCCATAGTGGGTTAGTGGTGATCAAACCTTCCGGGATTCTTTTCCCTGAGTTGACTGTTGAAAGCATGGTTGTGGTTGACCTCAATGGCAAGATCGTCGAAGGTACCGGGGATCCGTCTTCTGATACAGCCAGCCATCTTTACATCTATCGCCATCGCGATGATATTAATGGCATTGTTCACACGCATTCCAACTATGCAACTGCCTTCGCTGCTTTAGGAATGCCCATACCTGCGGTGTTGACTGCCATTGGAGACGAGTTCGGCGGTCCCATTCCCTGCGGAGATTTTGCGTTGATCGGTGGCGAGCAGATTGGGAAAGTTGTCATAGACGCGATCGGTAACAGCCCCGCTGTCTTATTGAAAAACCACGGTGTGTTTACGATCGGGAAGGATGGGCAAGCAGCTTTAAAGGCGGCGATCATGGTGGAAGATGTTGCTAAAACAGTATGGCTTGCAATGCAGCTTGGTGATCCATGCGAGATCTCAAGCGAGAATTTAACAAAATTAAATGAACGTTACACAAAAATATATGGACAACATTGATGACAACACAAGGGAGCAAGAATATGCAAGATTCTAAAGAATTATGGTTCATTACCGGTAGTCAGCACTTATATGGAACGGAAGTGCTGGAAGTTGTAGAAAAAGATTCACAAGAAATTGTAGAAGGTTTATCGCAATCGCAAGATATTCCTGTGAAAATCATGTTTAAAGCCGTGGTGGCTACGGCAGAACAGATCGAGCAGGTTTGTTTACAGGCAAACAGCACACCCACCTGCATTGGCGTGATCGTCTGGATGCATACTTTTTCGCCAGCCAAAATGTGGA
Organism: Anaerolineaceae bacterium; assembly: GCA_003446605.1. Taxonomy (GTDB): domain Bacteria; phylum Chloroflexota; class Anaerolineae; order Anaerolineales; family Anaerolineaceae; genus UBA4781. The sequence continues at coordinate 13,324 of DMDF01000069.1, read as the reverse complement.
TAGCAGGGTTAAAAGCATTGAGCAAACCGTTGTTACATTTACACACTCAATTTAACCGTGATATCCCATGGGATAGTATCGACATGGATTTTATGAATCTCAACCAATCCGCACATGGTGATCGCGAATTTGGCTTTATGGCTTCACGAATGCACATCAACCGCAAGGTGGTGGTGGGGTATTGGCAAGATTCTGAGGTGCAGCAAGAACTGGGGGATTGGGCGCGTGCTGCATTAGCCTGGGATGATTCCCAGCATTTGAAGATCGCTCGCTTTGGGGATAATATGCGTGATGTGGCGGTCACGGAAGGGAACAAAGTTTCTGCCCAAATGAAATTTGGCTACTCGGTGAACGGATATAGTCTAGGTGACCTGGCAGCGTATGTGACTCAGGTAAGTGATGCACACATCGATTCTTTAATTGAAGAGTATGTAGATCTTTATCATATCCAGGCTGATCTCAAACCGGGTCAACTTCGTAATAAAGAATTGCGGGAAGCAGCCAGGATCGAAGCAGGTCTGCGAGCATTCCTGGACGAAGGTGGATTTAAAGCATTCACAACTACCTTTGAAAATTTGAACGGTTTGGCTCAACTACCCGGACTTGCGGTTCAGCGCTTGATGGCAGATGGGTATGGCTTTGGCGCGGAAGGGGATTGGAAAACCGCAGCACTGGTGCGAGCTATGAAAGTGATGTCTACTGGGCTGCCGGGAGGCACATCCTTTATGGAAGATTACACCTACCATCTTGAGCCGGGTAATCAAATGGCATTAGGGGCACATATGCTTGAGGTATGCTCATCGATCGCAAATGGGAAACCATCACTTGAGATGCATCCTCTGGGCATTGGAGGGAAAGCTGATCCGGCGCGTTTGGTGTTCAACGTTGCTCCAAACCCGGCTATCAATGTATCCATCATAGACATGGGAGATCGTTTTCGTATGTTGGTGAATGAAGTGGAGGTTGTCGATCCACTGCGCGATTTGCCTGCCCTGCCGGTGGCACGGGTGGTTTGGAAGCCTCTCCCCAGTTTGAAAATAGCCGCAGCCGCCTGGATTCTGGCTGGTGGAGCGCACCACACCGCTTTTAGTCAGGCGCTTACCACCCAGAAGGTATCTGATTTTGCGGAGATCGCGGATATCGAAATGATCGTTATCAACAACGATACCGAGTTAGTGCAGTTGAAAAAAGAGCTCCGCTGGAATGAAATGGTTTATCGCTTTGCAGGGTAATGTGTACTTTTAAATGAATTGATAGATTGAAAAGATGTTAACCTGTGTTATCCTGACTAGTTACTTTCACGATATCTCTATCGTTATCTGAGAAATGGTTAACACACGGATCTTGAAAATAGGGTATACTGAATTGCTTGATTAATAAAAGTTCTAAGACAAAAAGTTTTTTTGATTTGGAACAAATGATTGACCCGGCAATACGGAAGAAAGGAGTTCCAAATCATGTCTGAAAAAGAACAAGGTACAGTTAAATGGTTCAATGGTAGCAAAGGCTACGGTTTCATTGAACGAGCAGAAGGCGAAGATATTTTCGTCCACTTCAACGCCATCGTTGGTGATGGTTACCGCAATCTGGAAGAAGGTCAACGAGTAGAGTTCACTGTTGCACAGGGCCAAAAAGGTCTGCAAGCAGAGAACGTCGTTGTGCTCTAGAACGATTGCATAAATGACAATAAACAGGCAGCGGTCTCCGCTGCCTGTTTTCATTTCCAACGGTTAGTATTCAGCTCGATTGATGGGGGAATGCATGGGGATCATATTGACCAATTCTTGAAAGAGCTTGTTCTATGGGTAGCCCTCCCGCTGGGTGCCGGAACCCGTCAGGTCATCTCGGATGGCATGCGTATCCTTTCGAATGGGGGGATATTCTCAGCTGGCATCAATTCCAGTAAAGCTTTCTATTGCAACCCCTTGATTTTTGTTTCCAACTTTATTTTTTATATAATTTTTATATTGAACCTGTATAATAGGGAAAATTTTAAACTGGCAGATCAACCTGCCTCCTTATTGGGTACTTGCACTCAAGTAGTAGTTTCGTCGATAATCAAGGAGCAAAAATGAGCGACATACCACCCTACATCACCTCTTTCGGCATTTTCATAACGAACAATACTATGATGAGTAATTGGGAAGTCACCTGATGTACCCTAAATACTTTCCAGGGATATTAACAGATAAATAACCTCTACACTCCCTGCGTTACTATTTTGTTTACTGAACTGTATTTTGATATAATTTTCTCAGCGCCTACCTCGACGCTTTATTAAAATAATTTATCCTCTTTGCGTTGAGAATTATAAAATAACGGACATAGTGCCTACGAATTGTTTCGGAGACCTTTGTTTTTGTTTACCAAGCCAATAATGAATGGAGGAGGATATGTCTATTGACTTAGTTTTGTTTATATTAATGATCGGGTCTACAGTTTACGCTATTTTTTCGCATCGTTTGTTAAATGCTGCGGTCGCACTTGGTTTGAGTAGCGCTTTATTGGCGATAATTTTTTTTAGACTTCAAGCCCCATTTGCAGCAGGATTCGAATTGAGCGTGGGAGCGGGTTTGATCAGCCTTCTATTTATCATGGCGATCAGTCTTGCCAGAAAAGGAAAATCCTAATATGAAACCAGCAGTACATTATAGAAAGGTGCTTCTAATTTTTCTGTTGCTGGGATTCATTTTTTCTGCTTGTTCCACAACGAAATCGAGTGTCCCTCATTCTGATGGAAGTCAAGACGAATCCCCCGGTGATGTCACTTTTCAAGAATATTTATGGGGGCAGCACTCGCTGGATCTATTGATCCAGGTAGGTTTGTTGTTAGCAGGGGCATTTGGGGTGGTGGTGCTTCTCCCTGCACCGAATGAAGAATGAAGAGGGATGTAGATCATGGAATTCAGTTTATTACACTATCTTAGCGCAGCTCTGTTTTTCTTGGGCTGGCTGTGTTTGCTCACGCAGCGCAACGCGATTAAACAGGTGATCGGTTTGAAGATCTTGCTGCAGGGCGTAACGCTCGCGCTCATCCTTGCTGGTAGAGCGGTGGGAGATATAAACCTGGCTCAAGTGATGGTAATTTCTGCATTAATCGTGGAAACGATTGTTATTGCTCTGGCTCTGGCAATGATAGTGAGCGTATTTCGCATTGTTCCAAGTGGAAATATTGATTTCTTGAGAAAGTTAAAGGGATGATGGCATCTTTGCCTGCAATATTAATTTTTGTGTTTCCCTTAATCTTGGCGATCTTACTGATCGTATTTCCGAGTTTTTGGAATTCGAAACGAACGTTGTTGAGTTCCTGTTTGGTTCTGGTATTGATGATATTGGGAACGTTGATGGCATTCTTCGCGCCTGCTCCATCTCGATATTGTATTTCATGGCAGCCGACAGCTGAAGAGATGTGCGTTTTATTCGATAAATCTCCATTGATTTTGGTATTCTTGATGAGTGTCTCGTTGTTGTCCTTAATTTTGATTGATCCTAAAGAGAGTAAAAGCCACACTCAATACCAATTTGCACTTGCTTTAATTTCATTAGTGGTGGCTAATGTAGCCTTTCTCACCGAACATTTTCTGATGCGTTACATAGCATTGGAGTTTGTTGGACTGAGTGTTGTTATAGGGGGATGGCTGCTCTCTGAGCCAAAAGAGAAAGCATGGCAAACGGTCAAAACAATCTTCCTCAATTTTCGGATAGGAGATCTGGGCTTATTGATTGCCATTTTCTTGATGTATTCCCTCAGCGGCACTTTTAACATTGATCAAAGTTTTGCAGCCGCCTTACTCACAGACTCTACAATACAATCCGTTCTCAGTGTTGCTTTAATGCTGGCGGTTTGGGTAAAAATGGCGGTCTTTCCTTTGGACCGTTGGATAGATGCTTGTAGTACGCTTCCCACTATGCTGCGCACGTGGTTCACAAAAATTATTTTACCGGCACTTGGTGCGTATTTACTTTACCGAATTTCTCCATTGCTGCTTTCTAATCCAACAGCAACAGCTTGGATTCTGGCTGCCGCGTGTGTATTCTTCGTGACTCGGAATTTATTTTTTTCTCACAGCGATTCGAAAGAAGCTCTTGAACAGGAGCTGACCCTGTTCTTTTCGCTTTGTCTGATGCTGTTGGCTGCTTATATTGAACAGAAATATTTATGGTCGCTCCTGGTTCTTTGGCTGGCTATTCGTTCGATTTTTGTTCTTTTCACAACAGAGTGTGAATCGCGTGCCCGGACTTCCAGATTCTATGAAAATTGGATTGATCATCTTCCATATTTTTTGATACTAGGGTTTTCTATTATCGCGTTTTGGTGGATATCTCAGTTATCAAACTCAATTCCAAAAATTTTACTGTTTATGTATATGTTCATTTTCTTATTGCAGTTTTTGCATATACAGACATATATAAGGATTCAAAATAGTGAATCGAAAAAGAAATTGAATAATCTCAAAAGCGTTTTGACCACCAATCTGGTGAATTTTATAACAGCAATGCTCGTTTTCACAATACTGGATTTTGCCTTGTTCTATATTACGGGATTGGTCAAAGGAGAGGGTTTCTGGGTTATTCCTATCGCACGTACAATTAAAAATATTCCACTTCTTATAATTCACTTTTGTTTGGCGTGTGTGGCATTGGGAATTTTCTTGATGCTGAATCAGGTGACAGAAAAATGGAGAATTAAGATTAGTGACTCTATCCGAAAATTTTTTCAGGATAGCCGTGTTAATTTACATAAAGAAACCTCCTCCATTTTGGATCTGCTGGATATCAGCAATGCTATCTCATCAGTTTGCATGAAAGTTGCGCTTTTTGTGTATGATCATTTCGAGCGCAATTTAATCGAAAAGATCGTTGGGTTGCTGAAAAAGATATTCGAATTTTTCTTCAGGACAATTGAAAAATTCATCAGCACCGATTTTTGGAATCAAAGTTTAAATTCGATCATGCGCTCTTCTCGTAATTTGCAGCGTTTACACCCAGGATTCCTGCGCCTAAATCTGTTTTGGTTGTTCTTTTTTATTGTGATTCTGATTGTTATAACGATTGTTCTAAATAACGGCACAGTACAGTTGGTGGGATGAAGGGAGAGAGGAAAAAATGAGTCAACAAGAACTTATTAAATTAGGTGTTTTGCTAACAAAACTTTTGGCTGCGCTATTGTTGGCAGTGTTCGGGAGATATATCGGTAAAAAGGCAAAATGGGTGGCGTTAGGAACTTCCATCCTTTCCTTGGGATTATTCCTTGCTTATATTCCTACATTAAAAGCTGGCTTGAATATTCCATTTGAGATCGAATATCTTCCAACGCTGGGAATAAAACTGAGTTTGAATATTGATTGGTTGTCTTTCCCGTTTCTACTCACTGAGGAGTTTGTGACAATTTTTGCCATGGTCTATTCTCTGGATTATCTTAAAAACGGTAATCGCGATCACTTTTTTTATGCATTATTGCTTGTTTTCTCAGCTGGTATGTCCGGCACGACCATGGCAAATGATATCTTCTTATTTTATTTCTTCTGGGAATTGATGTTGATTGCCTCTACATTATTGCTGGTGAATTGGGGTGAGAGTGAAAAGAGGGGCGCCATTGCGCTAAAATATTTCATCATCACCCATCTGGGGTCATTGTTGGTACTGGTAGCATTTATTATGATTTACACCCAAAGTGGTGTGGATCATTTTACATCCCTGCAGGCAGCTCTTCAGACGATTCCTGAAAAAATCCCTTTGATCGGCTCGCTTTTCCTGATTGGCTTTGGCGTAAAAATGGCTTTGGTGCCATTTCATATCTGGCTTCCCGACACCCATTCTGAAGCACCTATGCCGGTGACCATCATGCTGGCGGCAGCCATGCTTAGTATGGGGACATATGGGATCCTTCGATTTCCCATGAGCTTCCTCAGTATGGAACAAATGGCGGTCTTTTCATTGCCCATGATGATTGCGGGTGTGGTCTCAGAAATTTATGGAGCAATTATGGCGCTGGTGGAGACCGATATCAAACGTATCATCGCTTACTCAAGTGTGAGCCAGATGGGATATATCCTCTTTGGTTTAGGAACGATGACCTATTCCGGGATAGTGGGTTCGACGTTACATGTCATCTATCATGCGATTGTCAAAGCACTGTTGTTCTGCTGTGTGGGCTGGATCATCAAAGCAACCGGAAAGCGTGATATTAACATGATCAATGGACTGGGAAAGAAAATGCCGCTTTTGAGTGCCTGTACGGTACTGGGTGCGCTTGCGATAGCGGGGGTTCCGTCTCTGGCGCTTTTCAACAGCGAATGGCTCATTTTTAGTAGTGGATTCCAAACACCCTATCTAGCTCTTGCTATTCTTGAAGTGCTTGGTTCGTTGCTGACAGTAGTTTATATCCTGCGTTTTGTCGGGCAATGCTTTTTTACATCGGGGGAGGTTTCGAAGGTGAATCCGGTCCCGCTCTCGATAAAAATCGCGACCGTCTCGCTCTCAGGTTTAACCATCGTCGCTGGGTTTTTCCCCAAACCGCTTTTTGATTATGTCGTTAATGAACTACCCCTTATCTTGGGAGGGGGATGGTGAGGATAATAAATATGCTTGCTTTTCCGCAAATCCCCCTCTTTTTTTTGGGTTTTATTGCGATTCTTGTTTTCTTGATGGCGCGCTTTCTGCGCATTCGAAATGTCTTTATGGCATTAATAACCGCTTTATCCTTTTTGTGCGTTTTTGTATATTTTGTTTGTGAAGATCAACTGCTGCAGTTTCTTGAGATTCATTTCCCAAGCTTTGAAAACACCCTGACAGGCGTTATCGCTCCGGGAGTGTTCAATTCAAATGATCCCGGATCTGTTTTGATTTGCATGGTTGCTTGCGGGCTGGCTTTCCTGATCTCGTTGTACAGCGCTGAATATCTCAAGAACGATGGTCGTCAGCATGCCTTCTACCCCCTGTTGATTCTGATGATGTGTGGCTTCATGGGCATGCTCTTTACCAATAATTTAATGACCATGTATCTATTTTGTGAATTGACCAGCATTTGCGCATATACTCTGGTTGCTTTCAGACGAAATGATGATATGGCAATTGAAGCTGGTTTCAAGTATTTGATGATGGGTAGCGTAGCCTCTATCGTTCTTTTAATGGGAATAACGCTGATATTTCAGGCGACCGGAACGGTAAATTTATCACAGATAGCAAATATCAATGATTTACCGGTTCAAATCGGGTTGATAATGATTCTGGCTTCTTTTAGTTTGAAGAGTGCGTTTGTACCCTTACATACATGGTTGCCGGATGCACATGGAAAAGCTCCCAGCGGCATTAGCGCTATCCTTTCCGGCATCCTGCTACAGGGTTTTTTCTATACCATGCTGCGTGTCTGCCTTACACTCGGGATGAATCGATTGATTCTGAGTAATATTTTGATATGCCTTGCATTGCTTAATATCCTTGTTGGGAATTTGATGGGTTTGGTGCAAACCCAAACTAAACGTTTATTAGGTTACTCAACTATTGCGCAAATGGGCTATATTGGTCTTTGTTTTGCAATCGGATTGCGGACCCAATCAACGTTAGCTTTGCAGTCCGGTTTCTTCTTGATTATTGCGCATGCAATTGCGAAAAGCCTCGCATTTTTAGTGAATGGCGTTTATTATCACTATTTCAATGCCACGGAAATAATCGATTTGCAGCAGGCTGACAGATTGACATACTTCCTCTCGTTGGCGTTTGGAATTTCTGTGCTTAGTCTTGCGGCTATTCCACCATTTCCAGGTTTTATGGGGAAATGGACCTTTCTTACGAGTGCTTTTACGCAAATGGAAGGTTGGTCTCTGGTCAGTGCGATTGCAATTTTAGCCGGTAGCCTTATTTCTTTGGGTTATTATTTGAAATTGCTGCACAATCTGTTCTTTAAACCTGCGACAGATAGAACAGACCGGAGCTCAGCAAGCCAACAGAAAGTGTCCATTTGGATGCTTATTCCCATAACAGTACTCGTATTTTTGATTCTTCTGATAACTGTAAAACCCCAGAGTATTATGGATGGGACCCAACCCGCAGCTCAATTTTTGTTGATGTTGATGAGGTGATGATGAACGATACTGAATTTTGGTTTTTACCCCCCATACTGATAATTATTTCTATGTTACTGGGTGGACTTTTGTTATGGATAGGAAATACTATCTCTGCAAAAGGAGAATATAGTCGTGCCAAACACCTTCATTATTCCTGTGGAGAAGATATCGATGCGCCGCATGTGGAGGTGAACTATCATGCCTTCTTTCGCCTAGCTCTGCTATTTAGCATCTTGCATATTGTGGCTCTGGTTATTTCCACTATTGATCTGAATACCGACAACAAACTTATCCCTGTTCTGTATCTGCTCGGAGCAGGGGTAAGCATGATCATTCTTATGGAGAGAGATGGAAAAAAATAAGGCAATACTACCCAATATTCTTACTTGGGCGCGTAAAAAATCGCCATGGATCTTACATTTTAACAGCGGCGGTTGTAATGGCTGTGATATCGAACTCCTCAGTCTGTTAACGCCCAGCTACGATATAGAACGATTTGGAATTCTTAATGAAGCCTCCCCGCGCCATGCGGATATTCTTGTTTGCACTGGTCCGGTGACTGAACAAGTCAGGCCACGTCTCAAACGGATATACGATCAAATTCCTGAACCGAAATGGGTGCTGGCTGTTGGAAGTTGCAGCTGTTCGGGAGGTGTTTTTTCGGGAGCCTATAACATTCTTGGTGGAATTGATAAGCTGCTGCCAGTGGATATGTATGTCCCAGGTTGCCCATGCAGACCCGAAACCATTATTGATGGGATTATTAAATTGGTGGAGTCAATACAGTGAAGATGGAAAACATTCTAAAAAAATTGATTGACGCTTTGGGTTTGGATAGTCCAACCACGATGCTGGGAATTCCAACCGAAGAACATGTGCTTCAGATACTCCCCACGCAACTACTATCGGTGGTTGCAAAGTTAGGGGAATATGGTGTATGGCATCTTTCAACCATCACCTGTCTGCAGGATGAGCGCTTCATCCTGTTGTATCATTTTTGGTGCTTTGGTAACCTTACCTTGCGGATAGAGCTTGAACCAGATGATCTTCGTGTTCCAAGCATCTGCCCACTGATCCCCGGCGCTGAATACTATGAACGTGAAGTTCAGGAAATGTATGGAATTGAATTCCAGGGATTGCCAAATCCGCAACCTCTTTTACTACCGGATAATTGGAAGGGTGGTTACCCAATGCGCAAAGATGAACACTCAAATTCCTCCGCAGCTGGAGAGGATCGATCTAAAAAATTAAAAGGAGGATTATCTTGACCAGGATAGTAGTGCCGATCGGACCACAACATCCCTTATTAAAAGAACCTATATCGTTCCTGATCTCATTGGATGGAGAGCGGGTGGTGAATAGCTCGTTGCGTTTGGGATACGTGCATCGCGGAATTGAGAAACTTGCCCAGCAACGCACCTATGTTCAAAATGTCTATCTCATTGAACGCATCTGTGGGATCTGTTCCCATATCCATACCACCACTTATTGCCAGGCAATCGAAACCTTGCTGGGGTTAGATGTGCCTCGCCGCGGATTGTATATACGGACGCTCTTATGTGAACTGGAAAGGATCCATAGCCATCTGCTGTGGTTAGGAGTGCTGGCTAAAAACATTGGTTTAGATACCATCTTTATGTACTCATGGCGTGATCGCGAAATTGTGCTCAAGATGATGGAGGAGATTTCGGGAGGAAGGGTTTCTCATGCTGTAAATATTATCGGGGGTGTTCGCATCGATTTGGATGCCGATCGCCTTACCATGCTGGAGAGTGGATTGAATGACCTCAACGGTCGCGTAGAAGAATTGATTGGAACAATTGAACGTGATCGCAGTTTCGCTGCCCGCACACGTGGGATTGGAAAACTTACCCTGGAAGACGTCAAGAGTTTTTGCGTTGTGGGTCCTGTAGCGCGAGCTTCTGGGCTCGATATCGATCTGCGCCGTGATGCCCCCTATGCGGCTTATCACGAATTGGAAATCGAGGTTCCAGTCATGAACGAGGGAGATGTTTGGGCTCGTTCCATGATTCGAATGCGAGAAATTTTACAGGCAAGCCGTTTGGCGAAACAAATTATTCGTACTCTCCCTAAAGGACCGGTTTCAACCACTGCTCCTCGCAAAGTTCCCCCCGGTGAAGTGGTCAGCCGCGCAGAAGCTCCTCGTGGAGAAGTGTTCTACTACCTCCGTAGCAACGGATCCCAGCAACCGGAACGTTTAAAGATACGCACACCCACCCTCACCAATCTCATAACTCTGCCCGAACAATTAAAAGATGTCCAAATGGCAGACGTTTCGGCGGTCATTGCGGGTGTTGACCTGTGTATTGCATGTGCGGATCGCTGATTAGGAGATGATATCTTAGATGAACATACTGCATATGTTGTTTGAAATATTGATATTTCCGGGATTTGCGTTCGTACTGTTTACTGCGCTCTTTTTCCACTGGCTTGATCGAAAACTGATCGCTCGCTTCCAGGGGAGAATTGGTCCGCCGTGGTACCAACCTGTGGCTGATTTGATAAAACTATTTTCCAAGGAAGATATTCTACCGGTGGGTACCAATGAGGTATTTGCTACACTGCTGCCTTTAGTTTCTTTCGCTTTTGTGATGACTGCAAGTTTTTATCTGCCATTCGCCGTGCCGACCACCCAATCATTTGAGGGAGATATCATCGTTGTTATTTTCCTATTGAGTATGCCATCTCTCTTATATTTTCTGGCTGGGTGGATTACTAGTGGGGTATATTCAATCTTAGGGGGGAATCGATCTCTGTTGCAGTATTTTTCCTATGAAGTGCTTTTCCTGTTGGCGATCAGTGGGACGGTGATCACCAGCGGATCATGGTCGCTGGCGGGAATCCGGAGTGCTCAGTTGACATCTGGTTCGTACTTCCTCCCGCAATTATTGGGATTTTTCCTGACCGTGTCCGGCTTGATTGGAAAACTGAAGCGGGATCCGTACGATATCCCCAAAGCCAAATCAGAGATGGTAGCGGGACCATTGACCGAATTCAGTGGAAAAAAACTGGGGCTTTGGCAGCTAACCAATCAACTGCAGACTGTGGTCGGTCTGTCTTTCCTTGTCCATACTTATTTTGGGGGATACTGGCAAATGGGAACCGTCGGTGGATTCTTCACCTTCTACCTGCTGCTAATCCTGTTACAGTGTTTGCTTTCTGCCATCAGTGCCATTTATGCGCGTTTTCGTATTGATCAATTGATTCGCCTTAATTGGTATGCGCTGATTCCTCTTGCGCTCATCCATAATCTCTTTTTAGTGTTGAAATGAAAACACCATGAAATTGCGTTCATACTTCTACCTTTTACCCAATATTGTTCGTGCTTTTTTTTCAAAGCCAGATACCGTTAATTACCCGTCTATTACACTGGAGGTTGCTGATCGCTTTCGGGGGAGTGTGCGCATCAAGGCGCAAAATTGTGTGGGTTGCAGCTTGTGCGTGCGTGATTGCCCCGCGCAGGCATTGGAATTGGAAAAAGAATCCAAGAACAGCTTTCGTCTGATCCATTATCGAGACCGTTGTACCTATTGTGGTCAATGTGAGTTAAGCTGTCGATTCGATGCGATATTCCTGGATAACGAATATGATGAGCCCTCTTCCAATCGCGCTCACTTTATCGTCACGCTGGTTGAGCGTGTGCCAGAAGAATAGATGCTCGGATATTAATACTGCTTCTCACACGTGCTTGGTGAAGATGTCAATGGAACAGCCACCATCCCATGTGTATAATAATGCTAAATGATATTGCTTCTCACAGGAGGCTCTTATCAAGAGTTTTGATTTTTACCCCTTCCCCTTTCTGCTCGGTCTGCTTGTGCTGATTATAGTGTTGTATCGTCATCGCCAGCGTGGATGGCGCTACGTACTGGTGGTCACCCTCTTTGGGTTTTACGTGCTGGCAGTCGTAGATGCGCTCTTTTTTCCTATTCTGATCTCTGACGATTGGCCCGCTAACCTGAACACAACGGATATCCTGCGTACTTTGCGCCAGGTTAACTGGGTGCCCTTTCATTTTGACACTCCGATCAGTTCTGCGGCGTATCCCGGTGCGAATATGCGTCGTTTACAGTGGCTCGATATCATCGGCAATATCCTGCTCACAATTCCCTTTGGGGTAGGAATAACCTATCTCAACCGTAAGGATTTCAAACATGCCCTGCTGGTAGGGCTGGGGTTGGGTTTGCTGCTTGAAGGTATGCAGCTTATCGTTAAGCTCATCGTGGGTGGGTATTATCATACGGTGGATGTCAACGATGTCATCTGGCATGCGCTGGGTTTTTTACTGGGATATGGAATATTCACATTGGGGAGTCATTATGTAAAAAAAATCCTCCCCTTGAAAAGGGGAGGACAGGAAGGGTTCAGTAAATAACAGGAATTTTATTAAATACTATTCTCCGTGATCCAGCTCGTGCAGTTTCACAGCCGTCTCCAGCGAAATTTTGGTCGCATCCGAGATGGCTTTCACCATTTGCTCCTCCGTGGCGGATTTCTCGGGGTGCTGGTGGCAGCCTGCGGAAGCCAGGATGACGCCCCCGCGCACTTTGCGCGCCATTGCCAGGCTGAGCACGGTGGAAGCTTCCTGCGAGGCGATCAGCACGCCCGCATCGATCCATGGTTTTTCGATCTCCAAAATATCCAGGTTCGAGAACACCGAACCGGCGTAAAAGGCATCATGCGACCATTCGTAGCCTTCGTGCACCTCGATGCTTAGGTCTTTGGCGGATGCCAGCATGGCTTCCACCATATAGAAATCTGCCACTGCTGGGAAGCCCGCCGGGAAATATTCGCGTGTTAGCCCGTCTCCGCTGACCGCGCCCGTGATCACTAAAATACCGGGTACTGGCAGCCAGGTCTGCATCATGCCGCCCGTGCCGATGCGGATCAGGTTCTTGGTACCGATCTTGACCAGCTCTTCGATGGCGATGGCAGCCGCTGCTCCGCCGATGCCGGTGGAGGTCACGCTGACCTTGATGCCCTTATACATACCGCTGAAGGTATTGTACTGGCGGTTGGATGCTACCAGTTCTGCGCTGTCGAAATGATCGGCGATCACCTTGGCTCGGCTGACGTCGCCGGGCAGAAAGACGGTCTCGCCAATGTCAGCGGGGGATAATTGAATGTGGTGTTGTTTTTCCATGTTCTACTCCATCTACCTTTAACCTAATCCAGACCTTGCTCATGCAGGATCTTGGCTGTTTCAATGCTGACTCTTACCAGGTTGTTCTGGTGTT
>DMDF01000147.1 GCA_003446605.1 Anaerolineaceae bacterium | reverse complement strand
TTTCATCCTGCATATTCTGCTTACTTATTGAATTCATATATCACTCTATTTAATTTTCTACTCATTCGGCTGTTCTTGATATAACCAGCAATGAACCATCCATCCTTCTTCTATTTCCAACAAAGAGGGTTCACGCTGCGAACAGATCGGCATCGCATGAGGGCAACGAGGATGAAAACGACAGCCTGTGGGTGGGTGGGTAAGGTTCGGTGGTTCGCCTGGCATTTTATACAACTGCTCTTCGGTATCAAAGCGAATATTTGGAACGGATGCCAGCAGACCTTGTGTGTAAGGATGCTTGGGGTTTTCAAACACGTCATAAATATCGCCGATCTCAATTAAATGTCCGGCGTACATCACTGCGATACGATCAGCCATTTCTGCTACAAGGGCAATATTATGCGTGATCATCAACAAACTTACGCCAAATTCCTCTCGGATCTCCCGCAGTTGATCAGCCAATTTTGCTTCGACAATCACATCCAGTGAGGTGGTCGCCTCATCAGCAATAATCAGATCAGCATTTAAGATTAACCCGATGCCAGTCATCACCCGCTGGCGCATCCCGCCCGATAATTGGTGCGGATAGCTGATCAAACGATCTTCTCCGATACCCAGCCGTTCGATCATCTGTTTTGAGCGCTGCAGAGCTGGTTCCCGCTCTGTATGGGGTTCATGCACCTGGATCGTCTCAATGAGATGCTCATCAATGCGCTGTACAGGGTTAAGGGATGTCATGGGATCCTGAAATATCATGCTGGCGCGCCTTCCGCGGAAATCGCGCATTTGTTTATCATCGTATTCCATGATATTTTCATTATCAAAAATAATCTCGCCGCTGCTTATTTCACCGGGCGGATCAATCATGCGCAGCAAGGCTTTCCCAAATGTGCTTTTTCCACAACCACTCTCCCCCACCAACCCTAAAATTTCGCCTTTATAAATATCAAAGCTCATATGGTCAACCGCACTCACAGTACCGATACGTGTTTGATAGGTTACCGACAAATCTCTGATCTGTACTAATTTTTCTTTCGCCATCTTATAACTCCGACAAGCGCGGGTTGAGTATTTCCGATAAGCTCTCACCCAGCATACTGAATGCGAGAGTAACTAAACTGACCATTCCACCCGGAAAAGTTATCAACCACCAAGCACTGCGTAGATAATCCTGCCCGCGCGCTAGATCAATCCCCCAATCCGGTGTGTCAGGTGGCAATCCTAAACCAATAAAGCTTAAACCTGCCTCGGTAAGAATTGCATCTGCAACGTTAACTGAGAAAATGATAACAACCGAAGGTAATACATTGGGGAAAATGTATTTAAACAATATTGTTTTCGTCTTCGTTCCCAGGCTTTTCGCTGCTTCAACATATAGTTCATTCTTCACGGTAAGGGTCTGCCCTCGAACCACACGAAAGTATGTTGGAATATAAATGACTGCAATTGCCACAATAATATTCCCCATGCCCGCTCCCAACACAGAAGCGATGGCAATAGCCAGAATCAAACCTGGAAAAGTATATAAACTATCCATGATGAGTGTTAAAATACGGTCAACCGGACCACCAATAAAGCCACTGAAAAGACCCAGTGGTACGCCAATTGCAAATGAAATGAGGGCAGAACTAAGCCCTACAATCAATGCAATTCTGGTACCCCAAATAATACGGCTGAGAATATCCTGCCCAAGCTGGTTAGTTCCCAATAAAAAAGATTCTGCCTTGCTGCTGCGCATTTCTTCCAGTAAACTGATATCTGAATATTGTGCAGGCACATTTCCAAGTTCTGCTTCAGAAGCGATAAACCCATCAATCTCTCCCTGAGAAAGCGCTTCCAATCCCTCCTGCACAGTTTCAAAACGTGAGCCTCTTGGGTTATATCGTATTCCCGTGCCTTCTTCCTCAGATTGTTCATTCAGACGATCCACAGTATCTCTGATCGCTTGTGCCGCCTGGCTACCCATGATATAACCGACCTTGTTGGTCTGCTCGGCAATATCCTGAAAAGATTGCACTTCATCCTTATTATTGACCAGCACCATGAAACTGGGCGTTTTCTCGCCGGGTTTCAATAAAGAAGGTCCAACTTCCTCTCTAGGATCATAAGGCGCAAACCACTGCGGGAAAATACCCAGAAGGATGATAAAAATCAACAGTATGGCACTGATCAGGACAAACCACCAATCTCCTTTATACCATTTCCTTGCCAGCAGTAAGCGCCGTACAAAACCCACCTTATCTAATTCGAGCTGCCATTCTGGCACAGTATTACTTTGAACTTCTTTATTACTATTCATTATAAAATCCCAATTTTTGTATTTTGTTGTTAGTAACGAATTCGCGGGTCAATAAGAGCATACAGAATATCCATTACCAGAGAGATAAATGCGACGAAAAATGCAAAAACAGCAATGGTGGATTGAACCGCCGTATAATCGCGCAGCGCGATACGGTCAACCAGATAACGCCCCATTCCAGGCCATGAAAAAGTTGTTTCAGTCAAGACAGCGCCCGCAATCAACATTGCTGTCTGTAAACCAATAAGTGTCAGAATAGGAATAAAGGTGTTAAGCAGAGAATGTTTATAAACTAAGCGATTTTCCGAGATACCACGGGCTCTCCCTGCTGTTATAAAATCCGATTTGATCATCTCAATCATATTCACACGTGTTAATCGAATAAAAACACCCATGAGCGATAGTCCCAATGTAATGGAGGGCATGATCAAATGCTGAAGAGTTGATTTCAATGCTGCCCAATTTTGAGTCAAAATCGAATCAAGGATATAAAAATTCGTTTTTGATTCAAAAGTGGTTAGCAAAATCGGATCCATCCTTCCCGAAAGCGGTAACATATCCAGCCGTACGCCAAACACGATTTGAAAGATAAGCCCTAAGAAGAAGATAGGAATAGAATAAATAAAGATACTAAATAAGCGAATCCCATAATCAGACGCTTTTTTACGGTTTTTGGCTGCTAAAGCACCCAGCCCGACGCCAAACACGGAGGCGAAGAGCATAGCCGGGATGGTAAGTTCCAATGTAGCCGGGAGACGTTCCCCCAACTCTTCACGAATCGGTCTTTCTCCCCGGGTCAATGCATTACCAAAATCCAGGGTGAGCATATCTTTCAAGTAATTTCCATACTGAACTAAAATCGGTTCATTTAATCCGAGACGTTCCCGCAGACGATCCGCTTGTTCTTCACTAACTCTCGGTCCAAGTTGCGAGCGAATAGGATCGCCTGGCAGCACCCTCATGATAAAAAACACGAGGGTAATCATAATCAAAATCATGGGTATAGTCAGTAGAATGCGAGTAACTAAAAATTTTTTCAGTGATGATGACATTCTGATAACTCCAATCAATCCATAAAAACAGAAAACATAATTGCTAACTCAAAACTAAATTCGAAGGGGATGGTGAGGGTATTGCTACCCTCACCTTTTTTATTCAGAGAGTATTTCTACTCAGCAGAATCTAATACATAGGTATGATTGAAAACCATGTAGCGAAGCGAAGGTGCATCCACTTTTTGGACAGTTAAACCTTCAATGCCAGACAAACGGGTTGATTCAACCGGACCTAAAGTACGCCACGCGATATCAATTTCACCCTTTTCTACTGCATTACCCATGGTCGTGGGATCAGCAAAGTATTTAATGATGACATTCTTGATTTTCGCAGCATCTTCACCCGTGTAGAATGGGTTGGCTTCCAGTACCAATTGTTCACCAGGTACATTTGATACCATACGATAGGGTCCGATTCCATCCAGTGTATCCGGATAGGAATTGATGGCATCCATGGCGAAGGTATTAGGATTGACCGCCACAAATGGAGCTGTGGCTGCCAGAGCACTGAAGAAACCAATGGGGCTCTTCAAGTGGTAAACGACTGTGGCTGCATCAGGTGCTTCCACACTCTCTACATAAACCTGAACCAATCCAGAAACCTGACCTTCGAGTGCATTCAAGCGATCCCATGAATAGACGTAGTCTTCTGCAGTGAGTGGCGTTCCGTCAGCGAAAGCTAAACCGTCTTTAAGTGTGAAGGTGTAAGTTAAACCATCATCACTGACTTCAGGGAATGCAGCAGCTGCTGCAGGAATCAGCTCGGTTGTTCCGGGGGTGTAACCCATTAATGCCATGCCGGTATTCTTGATAATTTCCCAGTCATGGGTTGCGTAGGCATCATCTGCATCTAAACTATTTACCTCATCGGTTGTTCCGATGATGATGGTATCAAAGTCGCCGGAGGCAGGGGCTGCATCTTCCGTAAAACTAAGAACGTTGTAGTTGAATTCGAATGATCCACCAATTGCTACACCTTCAATTCCGGTGCGGAATGTAATATATTCCGGTTCCCAGAACAGGGGGATTGTAGGAACATCTTCCGCATACAGCTCCCCGATCTGCTGGTACAATTCTTCGCGTTTTGCCGGGTCAACTGAAGTGGCAGCTTCCATTAATAGTGCATCCATTTCTTCATTGCAGTAGTTCACACCGTTGTCAGGCGACTGCAAGCAAGATGCAAAGGGGGTTAACCAGTTGTCAGGGTCGGTGAAATCCGGGAACCAGCCCAGCATGAAGAAAGGTGCTTCGCCAGCCACAAAACCATCTACATATTCAGCCCAGTTTTGTGATTGAAGATTGACAACCATCATGCCAGTTTCTTCCAGCTGTTCTTTAATAACCTGCATGACATCGGCAGTAGTTGTTCCGTAGTGTTCTGGGGGATACCATAAATCAAATACAAATGGATTATCCTCAGAGTAGCCAGCATCTTGCAGCAATTGTTTCGCCATCTCCAAATCACGGGTTCCATATTTATCCTGGAACGGTTCCGTTGCATAAGGATAACTTGGGGGGACCATGCCATAGGCAGGGGTGTTACGACCTTCAAACACACGATCAACAATAACCTCCCGATCGATAGCCGCAGCGATAGCCTGCCGTAATTCTTTTGTCCACAAAGGTGTTGCTGGGGTTTCTTCTGCCATTTCTTCAGGTTCGGTCTCGGCTTCTTCAGCGGATGGTGCCGTTTCAGCCGGTGTTTCTGTTGTTGCAGCAGGTGAACAAGCCACGGCTAGTAGAGCGACCAGCATCAGTAACGCCAACATTTTTATCTTTTTTGATGATCTCATCTTATCTCCTTCTTTTGTGCATTTAAATTTTTCTGCAAAACACAAATGACTTATAAACGACACCTCCTCGCATAATTTTTAAATGTGAATTTTATCACATTATTTATATTACTTTCATTAATTGTAATGTTGATCGCTATTGTTCTCAACTAGACGGTTGTTCTAGGGTGAAATAGCTCCTTCACCAATACATTTCTGATTTGATTATTTCTTTCATCGTTAAATTAGAATCAAAAAATCTTAAATAAAAAAAGAGAAGCCACTACAACAATGAGCTTCTCTTTTTACAATCGCATCATTCATCAATGCTGCTTTCCGCCGGATCCATTCCCTCCATTGGTATTGTCACTGCCACCGCTGGTGGTATCTGACTCATTCCCATTCCCCTTTCCATGCAATGTAATCCATTGGTTGAAATAAACGGTACCGGTTTCCGCATCAATCACTTCAACCAGAACATCCGCATCAGATGGGGCAGCCCCTTCACAAACCAGCTGTTGCTGATTTTGTGAACAGGTCAAGGCTACCCCATTCATACGCACTATCAAATCCCCGTTTGAAGCATCTGCTGAAAAATGGAGAGTAATGCGATCATTTTGGGAAACACTGTACGTCTGTAGATTCACGGATGTCTGCATGCCGTTCTGCGGTTGGCTTTGCGGGGTACTTTGCTGACCATTGCCATTTTCGCCACCGTTTCCGTTCTGATCTACAACCTCATCATCCAGGGGTTCTTCTGCTTCTTTTCCAGTTTGCAATTTATCCTGTGTTTTGATCTGATCCTGTGTTTGTTCACGAATCTGCAATCGCTCACCAGCTTCTTCATTGATATTGAGCATACGGCGTGCCTGTTCTTCAAGCCGGTTCTGTACTTCTGCGTGTAATGCGTCTCCCTCAACCGGATCATCTGGCTTCATTTTTATCATCAATGCAGTCAACTGCTCCATTTGACTCTCATAGGCATTCACCGCCACACCAGCATTTTCCAGGTCATCCCTGGCAACCAACCGATCCATTTCACCTACACGTTCATCCATGAATTCCAACAACAGATCCACATCGCCTTCATCATCACTGAAAAAGAGTTGAATATCTTCCGATGCAATCTTGACCGGATAAAGCGCATCACCGGGTAAAGTATCGCTGGATGCATAGACTGCTCCGGACCCTCCAGCCAGAGCAAATAAAGCTACTGCAACAAAAACCCATGACATTGCAAATCTCCTTTGTGGTCGAACTTGTGTTTGCTGTTTAGTACGGGTTTTTCTAGCAAATGTTACAGATTCCTGTTCCCCAATTATGGATTCGATCAATTTAGCACGTTGCGCATGGTATGAAGTTTCAGAGGGTTCAACCAGAGACGCGGTATGTATGATCGCATCTGCTGTATTGGTTAGGTTGCGCAGCTCTTCATCTTCTACCGAATATCCGTCCAACATCATCCCAAATTGTTTGCTCTTTTTTCGCTCATGCATTTTCTACCTCCGCGAAAAACTTCTTAACCTTTTGTAAGGCGCGCAGCTGAATTACCCGTACATTCCCTTCAGAAATTCCAACCAGACGAGCAGTTTCATGATGATCAAATCCAGAAATGAAACGGTAAATGATCACCGCTCGTGACCGCTCATCCAACGTTTTCAATGCTTTGTATAAAAGCTCTGTTTGCTGCTTAATGATGAGAGTATCCTCGAGCTTTTTCCCCGAATGAATCACATCCTGAAACTCATCAATCGGTACCTCATCCCGTTGTTTTCGATAGCTATCAATCAACACATTGTGAGCTACGCGGTATATCCAGGCTTTAAAAGTACCTTTGGCAGGATTGAATTTATTGAGATTTTGCCAGGCTTTAAGAAAAACCACTCCAGCAAGATCTTCAGCTTCCTGCCGATTTCCCAGATGAAAATAAAAATAGCGGTAGAGAGCTGCATAATATTGATCAAAGAGGCTGGCAAAAGCGTTACGATTTCCGTGCATTGCCAATTTTACATTTTGATCTTCCTGGTGTTGGGTTGATGGATTATCCATTCTAGGATTCATACTGTAATACGTCTCTTTTCTTGAAATGTTACATTATTTTATATTCACATTTAAATTAACAAAAGACACTGTAGTTTTGCTCATAAATCAACACAAAGGGGAAGATACGCCTTATGAAAATAACCTATTAATATGGAAAAAATTAACATGGACCAACAAAAATAGGTGATGAGTAGAGGAATAAAAAGGAGCTGTGCCAATAGCGGTCAACTCCTTTTCTGTTCTATTCATTCACCACTGGTTCCGGCTCAACCGTTACGGTAGCTGTTCCTTCTATCATTTGTTTCTTTCCATTACGTCTTTCTTCAAATTTGTCCCCTGCCTTGAAATGGAGGGTGAGAAAACCGAGCACATCCAACAATCCAACACCGCCCGCGACAAACCACAGTAGACGAGGGTCAAAATTATCAAGGATATAGCCGGCTCCCAATGGACCAAAGGTTGTTGGTACCACCCAGGCAAAGGCACTGACAGCCATATAACGCCCACGCATATTCTCAGGGGCAAAATTTGCCACGATCGATTGTGAAACGGGCGCAATAATCATCTCTCCAATGGTGATGATGACCATCGCCAGGATAAACATGCTGTAACTCTCAACATAACCATACATGCTAAAGCCAATCACATATAAAATATTTCCCAGTGCCATGGTCAGCATCGGCTTCCAGTTGGAGACAAGCCGTGTGAAAGACATCTGCATCACAACCACCATCGCAGCATTCAGACTGAGAATATAACCAAACTGAGTCGTGCTGATCCCGCGATAATTTACCAGGAATACAGATAGGGTACTGTTCATGTTGAAATACATGAGCGTCTCCAACATCAAAACCACTACGAAGGCAATAAATAATTTATCATTGAGAACTTTACGGTACCCTTTAAACGTGTCTTTGAAGCTCTGTTCTTCCTTGTGATCTTCCTGCACAGCTGGCTTGGTTTCCGGCAGGAACAAGAACACGATCAATGCCACGATCAAACTGATGAAAAAATCAATATAGAACAATAATGTAAATGATTTAGCAATCATCAGTCCGCCAATCGCCGGACCAAAGGTTACCGCCAGGTTAAAAACAATACGCATGATGCCATATGCATCCGCACGATCCTTTTCTGGAACCAGATCAGCCACCATGGCTTGACGAGCAGGACCTGCGATATCCTCAAAGATACCGATCACCCCAATAACGATGTAAAAAACCACAATATCTTTAATGAATACCATCATCAATGCGCTGGTGGCACTGGCAATCAATCCAAAGATCATATTCGTTTTTCGTCCGAATTTATCAGCTAACGCCCCACCGATGGTATTCCCCAACACACCCGCGCCCAATCCCCAGACCAAGAACATGGTGCCCACTTCGGTCATACCGACATTGAATTTTTGAGTCATGTACAGCGATAAAAATGGGAAGATCAGCGATCCTCCAATCTGGTCAATAAAAGAAGCACCAGTGAGAACCCAAAATTTCGGGTCAAATTTTTGATAGGTTTTCTTAAAGTTGTTGAACAACGCATTTCTCCTTTTTCATAAGTCCGATGCAATTTGCAACCTGAAGCGGTGCCTGCTCACAATACATTCTTTTCGTTCAATACCCTTCTTCCTCCAGTAAACCATGGGCACTCCCTTCTTAATACTTTGGCGACCTGACCCTATCCTGATGGTTTAATGGGGTACAAATACGATAAAAGCCACAGGCTAGGAACACACCTGTGGCTGTGTTTTTCTTTAATTAATTTAAGGGGGTTTAAGAAATTAACGCAGGAGGTGTGTGTACATGATTCTTATTAAGGCAAAATTCGCTCATATTTTTACTACCTCCTGTCTTTTGAAACAAGTTTTCAAATTCTATCTGGTATCTACTTTAGTGTCAAGTAATTTTCATAAATCTGCCCTAGAACAGGTGGGGAATCTTAACAAAATTTATATTCGTGTTATCCTTGGATCGTTTAATAATCTATCATTTCAAGGAAAGCTGCATGACTGAGATCCACGCGACAACTGAAAAATATCTTCCCAAACAGAGTAAACTCTGGCAGGCTGCTATGCTTTCGTCCTCCCATTTTCTCAACGATATATTCACAAGCATTCTCTCCCCACTGCTACCGTTACTCATCGTGAATTTTTCATTATCAAAATTTGAAGCTGGCATGCTAGCAGCTCTAGTTAGCTGGCCTTCGATCACACAACCTATTTTCGGCAGGCTGGCAGACAAGGTCAATTTACAGCAATATATCTTTCTATTTCCCTTCATCACGGCTACCTTCATGAGCCTGGTCGGTGTGGCTCCCAACACAGCCATGCTTTCCCTCTTTTTATTGTTGGCTGGGTTGAGTTCCGCCTGTTTTCACGCAGTGGCTGCTCCTATCGCAGGGAAAACATCCGGTCGCAGTTCAGGCAAAGGATTGAGCTTATGGATGATCGGCGGTGAATTGGGTTTTACTCTGGGTCCTATCCTGATCATCGCATTTATCAATGGTTTCTCACTACAAAAAACTCCTTTGCTCATCCCCCTCGCTGCCGTTGCAGCAGCATTTTTATATTTTCGATTAAATCGGGTAGACGCAATCAAAAACCACACCCCTGCAATCCAGGGCAGCTTTAAAAAGACTTTTAAAACCATTACTCCTATGCTGGTACCAATCATTTTTGTAGCCGCCTCCCGAGCATTGCTTCAATCAGCCACCAATGTTTACATCCCCACATATCTCACAGAGAAGGGAGCCAATTTGTGGCTGGCAGGAACAGCGCTTTCTCTTGTTATGGGCGGCAGTATCGTTGGAACCATCCTCGGTGGAATTTACAAAGACAAGATCGGAGGGAAACCTGTTCTGCTAGTTTCATTGGTCGGGTCAAGTATCTTCTTTTTTATGTTCCTGTTTACCACCAACGGACTTCAAATTGCAGCTATCCTTTTAACAGGTTTCTTTTCGGGGATGTATCTGCCGGTGGCATTATCCATGGTGCAGGAATACTCACCGCAAAACCGCTCGTTTGCCAACGGTACTTATCTGGCATTTCTGTTCAGCATCGGAGCTTTATCAAACATGGTGCTGGGTTTGCTATATGATAACTTTGGCAGCTACCGTGCTTTTCTCATCAGTGGGATCGTTTCTCTCTTTGGAATTCTCTTCATTTTCTTGATCCCAAATCATGAACACGAAAAAAAATTATCGATGGAGGAGTCAAATGACTGAACTATTATATCAATTGGATAGCTATCAACAGGAATTCGATGCCCAGATCATTGCTGTTAACGTTGAACTGCATGCCATTCAACTGGATAAGACCTGTTTTTATCCTGGTGGAGGAGGTCAACCTTTTGACCGGGGAACTCTCAGTATAAATGGCAGCGATATTGGATTCTCACGCGCACGCATGGTTTCAGGGCAACACTGGCATGTACTGGATCCAGAAAAACCCCTTCCAACATCATCTCAAACCGTCCATGGAAAGATCGATTGGGATTATCGCCATCACTTAATGCGCACCCATACCGCCATGCATATTCTGTGCGGCGTGATCTTTCGCGATTATGGTGCGCAGGTAACCGGTGGTGATATGCAAGCGCTTGAAGCACGCATGGATTTTGAATTCGAATCGATGACAAGGGAATTCGTAGCCGTAATTGAAGAAGCTGTTAATAAAGAAGTGCAGCTCAACCACCCGATCCGGGTGAAAATATTACCACGTGAAGAAGCTTTCCATATCCCGGATCTGATTCGCACCAAGATCAATCTTTTGCCAGAGCATATATCTGAGATCAGAACTGTAGAAATTGTCGGGTTAGACTTACAGGCAGATGGCGGGACGCATGTCGCTAACACCACAGAAGTTGGGCACATCCGCATCAGTGACTATAAAAGTAAGGGGAAGATCAACAAACGTATTTACGTTACAATTGAAGACTAAACCAACATTACCATCCGCTTAGAAAAACCCGTATTTTTATTCTAATTAGCTTTGAGGAGAAAACAAAATATTAGACTTCCTGGAATATTTATTCTTCAACAAATAAAAAACAAATAACACTCTTTGCAATATCGTAAATACTCAGCTATCCTGTAAAAGGAGTCTTGTAAAACACAACACAGCCCGAGTATAGCAACATTTCTTTTAACTATTTTAGATTGATAGCATAATGTCACAATTTCTTCCCGTTTATAACCATACGTATTATGTCGAAAAAATAATTTGTCATTATAATTCGTTTAACATAAGAAAAAACGTATTAGCCATTCTGCAATGAATAACTCGAAATCACCGATTCTTATAAAACATTTGCCATCATCTCCGCGATGGTTGGAAAAGATTGTGTACCTTGCCAGACTAACAGAAGAATTAGAAAAACAAGGTTTTTCCATTGATTATCCAGAAAACAAAGCTGGAGACTATCTTTCCAAGCAACTCCTCAATACTTCTCCCAGAAAAATTACTATCCTGCATTTTCATTGGACTGCCTACCAATATGAGCAGGAAACACAAGTTGGCACTTTTTATAATCTTTTAAAATATATGATCAAATTGAAGCGGGCAAAAGCGAGGGGGTATAAAATAGTCTGGACAATGCACAACTATCTTCCGCATGACACAAAATTCAAAACCGCCAACTATCTTGAACGGCTTTGGATGGCACACTGCGCAGATGCGGTGATCGTGCATGCCAGCTGTGGAAAAAACATACTGGCAAAAAAGTTGCTGCGCCGCAAAGATGTTTATGTCATTCCACACGGAAACTATATTCCATTCTTTAACCGATTATCAAAAGAAGATGCAAAACAAACTTTAGGCGCTCCGGTAAATAAACCAATGCTACTTTTCTTCGGATATATCCGCCCGTATAAGGGAGTCCCGGATTTAATTCAGGCGTTTCGCGCTTTACCCGATTTAGATGCTGCACTGTATATTGTGGGTAATGCACAAGATCAAACCAGTAAAGAAATTCACCAAAGCATCCATGGCGATGCCCGTATCATGACCAACCTGAAATATATTCCAGATGAAGAATTGGCTGTATATTTATCTGCCGCAGATGCGGTAGTACTACCCTACTTGAATATCTTAGGGTCAGGCGCTCTCATGACAGCTCTTTCATTCGGGTGCCCAGTAATTGCCCCAGCTATTGGGGCTTTTTCAGAGTTTTTGGATGAAAAATGCGGACTCCTTTATTCGCCTGGCAATACGAATGGTCTAAAAACCGCATTAGCGGAAATTCCCAATCTTGACCTAACAAAAATGGGGGAAAATGCTCTCGCACGTGCACAACAATATCCTTGGGCGGAGATGGTAAAGCAAATTGCGAACATATACTACAATATTAATTATTCTACCGGTGGCACAAATCAATAACAAAAAGATTGGTCCATGCAACGCAGAGGCAGATAGAAAAAATGGCAGAACTCAAATGTGTTATCCCGAAAACAACACAAAAAACAACGATTCCATTCGTACGAAAACATATCATAACTATTTTAAAATCAGGGGGTTTAACAATATAGATATTAAAGGTTAATCTATGTTAAAAATTGTGATGGATACAGCCGGGGATTTAGGTTTGGGTTGGCAGCAAGAATATGATATAAACCTCATTCCCATCAACATCATCCATAATGGTATCTCGTACCAGCAGGGAATAGACATTGACTATGATGATTTCTATGCCCTGGTTGAGCAAGAAGGAGCTATCCCTTCCACATCCCAACCAACTCCCTACCAATTCATCGAATTCTATAAAAAGATAGCCCAACCCGGTGACAGTATTCTCTCGATTCATGTCACCGATAAACTTTCGGGGACCATGGCATCTGCCCACCAGGCAGCCGAGGAATTGAAAGGAGAGTATGATATCCACCCCTTTGATTCTGCATCCGGTACAATCTGTATGGGCATGATGTGCAAAGAAGCACGCGAAATGAGCAATACCGGAAAAACCATACCTGAGATACTGCATCGCCTGGATACTATTCGTGATGACATGCAATTGGTTTTTACGCTGGAGACAATGAAATTTGCTCAATTAAGTGGAAGGGTAAAAAGCCTACAAGCCACCATGGCATCAATTTTAGACATCAAACCCATTATTGAACTCCATGATGGCATCATAGAAATAAAAGATAAAGTACGATCACGAAAAGCATCCATTATCCGGATGATCGATCTTATGAAAAGCAAAATGGGCGATGATCCTTTGAAAATAGCCGTGGTGCACGCGCATGATGCATTCACAGGTGAGGAATTGCTTGAACAAGTGAAGAAAACGTTTAATTGCACAGAAGTCGCTTTTGCGGAAATTTCCATTTCTCTGGCTGCTCATTTTGGGCCTGGAACAGTAGGGTTGGCAGCGTATAAAGCATAGAAATTTTCTTTGTCGCCGCATTTTATTGAACCTTGTTCAGTGATGAGCAAGGTTCTTTTTTCATTGTTAATAAATATCGTTTATTCAATTATTCTTGAATTCAGCTATTCCCTTAACCTTTCACTATTAGCAATATTTCTTAACTGCGATATAATTAGCAATTATTCATTGTTGAGTTCACACAACGGATACTCAACCAGCGGGTTATTATCTTTAAATTCACAACAACGAGGTAAGTATTATGTTAAGAATTGTGATGGATACCGCTGGAGATCTGTGTTCAGGTTGGCAGCAAGAATATGATATTGATTTAATCCCCATCAATATCATCCATAACGGGGTATCGTACCAACAAGGTATCGATATCCGTGATGAAGAATTCTACAAAATTATAGAAAAAGAGGGGACAGTTCCTTCTACATCTCAACCAACACCCTATCAATTCGTTGAGTTCTATAAAAAGATTGCTGAGCCGGGGGATGACATCCTCTCGATCCATATTACCAATAAGTTATCAGGTACTATGCTGTCGGCGCGCCAGGCGGCGGAAGAATTGAAAGGAACCTACAACATCTATCCCTTTGACTCCGCATCGGGGACCATCGGGATGGGTATGTTATGCAAGGAAGCCCGTGTTTTGGAAAGATCTGGGTTCTCGCTTAACGACATCCTTGGCAAGTTAGATGCAATACGTAAGAATATGGCATTCTTTTTTACATTGGACACCCTAAAATTTGCCCAATTAAGTGGGCGTGTAAAGAGTTTGCAGGCAATTCTGGCTTCACTGCTGGATATCAAACCCATCCTTGAGGTACAGGATGGCACTATTGAAACGATCGACAAAGTGCGTACCAGAAAAGCCTCTATTGAAAAAGTGGTTGAAAAGATGAAAGACAAGATAGGGGATCAACCCGTGAAAATTGCGGTCGGACATGTCCGTAATGAGACCATGGCAGAAATGTTGTTGGAACAGGTTAAAAAAACCTTTAATTGTGTAGAGGTCATGCTGACCGACGTTTCAATCACTCTGGCAACCCATTTTGGACCCGGAGCACTTGGATTAGTAGCATACCCGGCATAAAAGAAAAAAAGAGCCAGCTTTGAATAAAGCCGGCTCTCCATTAAATAAAAAGGCTATTCGTGTGTACCCAGCGAGATCACGTTACCGATGCCACTGATATTTTGATTGACGGTTGCATCTCCATAATACTGCAAACTACCCACCCCGCTCAAGTTCACATCCAAAGTTTCGGTTACCCACAATTGAGCGCTTCCAGCACCGGAAATATCAATTTCCGCAATATGGCACTTCAGATCTTGTGCCTTATAACTGCCC
>DMDF01000067.1:5002-12335 GCA_003446605.1 Anaerolineaceae bacterium | reverse complement strand
ATGATAAGCGTAATAATTACGGTTAACCCGCCGGGGATGCGATCACCAGATTTCATGGGCATTCTATGGTTACAATTGCAAGAATTCTGCCAATTATAGCAGGTTCAGTCATTAATCATGTAGGTGGTCAAGCCAGAAAAAAGCTAAATATTGTCAGTATCTCCATCATCTGGTGCATCTTCATCATCAAAAGCTGGTAAAACAGCGCCAAGGGATTGTTCACGAACTGCCTTCTCAATATCTGCACATAAATCTGGGTTTTGTTTCAAATATTCCTTGGAGTTTTCACGTCCCTGACCCAGGCGGGTATCGCCAAAGGAATAGAATGCACCACGTTTGGTGATCACATCCAGCTCAGAACCGAGATCAAGAATATCTCCTTCTTTAGAAATGCCTTCGTTGTACATGATATCAAATTCAGCTGTGCGGAAGGGTGCAGCCACCTTGTTCTTAACCACACGCACCCGCACGCGATTGCCGATGATCTCTGCCTGGCGTTTGATGGATTGGATACGGCGCACATCCAGTCTGACCGAGGAATAGAACTTGAGTGCCATCCCACCGGTGGTGGTTTCTGGATTCCCGAACATGACGCCGATCTTCTGGCGCAGCTGGTTCGTGAAAACGACTGCAGTGTGGGTTTGGTTGATCGCTCCTGAGAGTTTACGCAGCGCCTGCGACATTAAACGCGCTTGCATGCCCATGGTGGCGTCTCCCATATCCCCTTCGATCTCGGAGCGCGGTACCAGCGCAGCCACCGAATCCACGATCACCAGGTCCAGCGCGCCGGAGCGCACCAGGGTCTGGACGATCTCGAGCGCCTGTTCGCCAAAATCGGGTTGAGAGATGAGCAAGTCATTGACATTCACGCCTACCTTGTGTGCATAAGCGGGGTCAAGGGCGTGTTCCATATCCACAAAGGCAACCGTGCCGCCCATTTTTTGGGCTTCGGCAGCCAGATGCAAACAAATAGTGGTCTTACCGGAGGCTTCCGGACCAAAGATCTCACTGACCCTGCCGCGTGGAATACCGCCTACACCCAGCGCAATATCCAACGAGAGGGAGCCGGTCGGGATGGAGGCGACTTCAAGATGGGTAGCCTCTCCCAGGCGCAGGATGGAGCCATCCCCGTAGCGCTTTTTGATATCGTCCAGTGCCTTATCTAAAACGGCTTGTTTTGCCTGGTCCACCTGATTGTCATTGTCTTTAGCGGGCATGTTCATTCCTCCACCAATTATTTTGCTTATGGTTATATTATATCCTTTTCATGCGAAATATAGCAAGGATGTTCTAAATAAAAAAGACAAGAATAAGAAAATGATATAATGGAGGCTACTTGTGATCACTGCATGCCTGGAAAAAAAAGGGTTCAGTAAATGAGGAATCACAAAACTAAATTTCTGCTGAAACGGCTTAAGGCATACAATCACATATTTCTGATCGGGCTGATCCTGATCTGTATAGGGGTCAGTTTATTTTTTACCTTGAATGAGGTAAATCAACGGCAGGCGCTGGAAGCGGTGCAGGGCTACTGGCGCACTGATTATGATATCTTGGTGCGACCATCTGGCAGCACCTTTCTGGTTGATGACTCCGGAAATCGTCTGATCGAACCCAACTTTCTCTCCGGGCAGCAGGGCGGTATCAGCGATGAACAGTTGGAACTGATCAATTTCATTGATGGCATCGAAGTTGCTGCTCCGGTGGCTTTCCTGGGGTATTTCCCGCTGGGGTTGTTGGTCGAGGGTGAAAAAGTGAATGATGATCCTGCCAATGCAGAAGCACCCTGGCTGGTCTACAAGGATGTGCGCACTTTCACCATGAATGATGGCTGGCAGGATGCAGTATCGTCGGATACCCTTTATACCGTCGAAAGTCACACTGATGCCTTTTCCCTGGAACCCAATACGGGCGCTGTAAGTTTTGTTGGTGAAAATGGGGAGGAATATCTGCTGCCGCAAAGCATCACTTCCGCCTTCGCAAATCCTTCTGGTGGAAAAAATAAAATCAGGCTCAGCGGGAAAGAGGATTGGGAAAACGCTCTGGCGTACTACGAACGCGAGCAAGAGCAGCCTTTTTATGGGCACACATATAATGGACTATTCAATCTTTACCTGCCGGTGGCTGCCATCGACCCGCAGGCTGAGCAGGTGCTCCTGGGTTTGGAAGAGGCACTGGTGGAAGGCAGATATTTATCCTCTGCCGATACATATAAGGGACCTAACAATACCTATTCCTATCTCATCCCTGTGCTGATCAATGAAAATTCCTTTCAAAACATCACCATCAATATCAAAACCTACCGCTTGACGGATCCTGCGCAGCAGAACCTTTCACAATCTCTGAGCAACGAAGGATTATCCTATCTGGAAGGCATGCAGAGCGAGCTGCTGGGAGAGGAGACCACCACGCTGCATGATTACTTTTTGCAGTACATAAAGATTTTTATGGAACAGGAGGGGACTGTTGGTGGGACGATGTGGACTTATTTACGCCCCAGCCCTGTCCAATATACGCAAACAGAGGGGCAGCAAGCCGCTTTGAGCATTTCACCGGTTGGTACCAGCCGGTATGGTCCCATTCTGGGTGTGTCGAGCGAACCTGCTCAGGGAGCGTATCGAAGGGCATTGATTGATGATTTTGTCCTGGTTGAGAATCATAGAGGATATACATTTGGTTTTACGCCGGTGGGTATTTATGATCTTTCAGATCTTCAAGATTCAACCATCAATCAAGTTCCGCAGGAACTCTATTCCGCCCCATACGCGCTGCTGCGCGAGGACAAGGATGGAAATGTGTTGCAGCAAGGGGTGACCATCATTCCCACCAATAATCCCCTGGGTTATCTTTCGCAGCCCCCGGTGGTGCTGACCACCCTGCCGGCTGCCAAGTTCCTGGCGCAACGTGACGATTACATCAGCGCGGTGCGCGTCAGGGTGGCGGGGGTGGAAACGGCTGGGGAAGAAGCTCAGCAAAAAATTGAGAAGGTAGCCCGCCAGATCGAGGAAGCTACCGGTCTGCAGGTGGATATCACCCTCGGCTCTTCTCCCCAGACTATGCTGGTGGATGTGCAAGGTTCAGATACGGTGGAAGCGCTGGGGAAGCTGGAAGAATTATGGGTGCGCCAACTGGTGGGTATTACCTTGCAGCGCGATTTCACCCGTTTTGACACCCTGCTGTTCGCTGCTATGTTCTTCTCGTTTGGGGTTTTTATCTACAGCAGCGCCGCTCTCAATCTAACTGGCAGGCAGGGGGAGATCGGGGTGTTGAAAACCATTGGTTGGAAAGATAAGCGCATTTTGGGGTATTTGCTATCCGAAGCGCTGCTGCTGGCGCTCATCACCGGCTGCATTGCATTCGTGGCGACTACGGGGATCACACATTCGCTGGAAATCCCCATTGCATTCAACCGTTCCGGATTGATATTCCCCGTCATGCTGGGCTTGTTTGCGTTGGGCACCGCGCTCCCCTTTTGGCAGGCAGCCCGGCGCAGCCCACTTTCTTTGCTTGGGTTGGGAGAACTGCGCGTGGGGAAAGGGACTACCTCCAAATTGGACATACAGTCGCTCTCCTCAAAGAATATTTCCATGCAGCGTTCACGTTTCACAACTGCCACCCTGGGGCTGATTCCAGCCTTCCTGGCGCTCATCTTGTTCTTTTTCATCACCGTCATCATGGCGGGTGAATTGAGCGGCAGTTTACTGGGGCAGCATATTCAAATTCTCATCCAGCCCTATCATTACGGGATCGTGGCGATCATCCTGCTGGTGTGCCAATTGATACTCATGAACATTACTACCCTCAATATCAACAAGCGCCAGGCGGAGATCGGGGTGCTGCTCACTGCTGGTTGGAAACCCAGCACCATCCTCTTCACCTTTTTGAAGGAGACGCTGTACAGCGCGCTGGGCAGCGCTTTGTTGGCAGCGCTGCTGGCAATTGGGCTGCTGTCGCTGGTACAGGGTGGCTTTCAAATTCAATTTTTATGGGCGATTCCGCTGGGGTTGTTTTTGGCGGGGGTGATGGATTTAATTGCCATGCTGTATCCGCGCCATCTCATACGGAGGGGGCAGACCGGCAGGTTGTTTCACAAAAAATCGTAGACCAGGAGGTTCGAACACATGCAGGTGATTGTTGAAAATGTCAACAAAATCTATCAGATCGAAACGGAAGCGCTCATCGTTCTGGCTGAAGTAAATTTCAAGATCGAAGCAGGAGATTTTTTGGTGATTACCGGACCCTCCGGTGCGGGCAAGACCACTATCTTGAATCTGCTGGGTACGCTGGATGAGCCAAGCGGCGGCAGGATTTTGTATGACGGGGTGGAAGCGGGCAGTCTGTCTCCCAATCAGATCGCGGATTTCCGGCGGGAGCATATCGGGTTTGTCTTCCAATTCTACAACCTCATCCCGCAGCTTTCGGCACAGGAAAATGTCATGCTGCCCTTACTGCCTACCATGAAGCACTTGGATTTCGACCTGGAAGAACGCGCAGCTGCCTTGCTGGCACAGGTGGGCTTGGATGGCAAGGGCAATAAATATCCCTACCAGTTATCGGGCGGTGAGCAGCAGCGCGTAGCCATCGCGCGCGCTCTGGTGAATACCCCCAGCATGATTCTGGCGGATGAACCCACCGGTAACTTGGATGCGGAAATTGGGGAGCAGATCCTGCATATTTTACAGGATATCAACCGCGAACAGGGAGTGACCATTGTATTGGTGACGCACAACGAAGGGTTCACCCATTATGGGACACGGGTTTTGAGGATCGATAAAACAAAATTAAATACGGTTCGATGAGAACGATGCAAAAAATGAAATGGAACCCTGGTTGGCTCTTCTTCTTGGTAATGATAATAGGTACTGGTTGTGCTCGGAACGCGGAATCCAAGATTGACCAGATAGATCAATCAACACCGGATGGACCACAAAACACAACTTCGGAAATCGATCTATCTCCCCCCATCATCCATATGGATAACTGGGAATCTCCCCAACCGCTGCCAGCTCCCATCGATGCGGAAGGGGATGAATTATCTCCCTTCATAACGCTGGCTGGCGATGAATTGTATTATTTTTACACCCCTGACCTTTCTGCCTCCGAGGCAAAACAGGCACTGGATGGGATCTCAGGAACTTATTTTTCAGAGCAGGTGAATGGTGTGTGGTCTGAACCACAGAAACTGAATTTCGCCACTGAAAATTCTCTGGATGGTTGTATCTATACCGTTGGGCAAACGCTCTGGTTTTGTTCCAGACGGGAAGGAAATTACGGGGATGTCGATTTCTACACGGCTACCTGGGTGGATGGCGCTTGGCGTGATGTACGGAATGCCGGAGAACAATTGAACGTGACTGATGATGTGGGTGATATGCATCTTTCTGCTGACCAAAATACTATGATCTTTTCCGCTTTTCGAACAGGGGGATTTGGTCTGACAGATCTATGGCAGATCCAGCGTGTGGGAGAAAGCTGGTCTGAGCCGGTGAATCTGGGGGATGTCATTAATGGTATTGAAATGGATGACTATCCTTTTCTCTCGGAGGATGGGTTGGAATTATGGTTCACTTCTCCCAGTAGAATGGGCTATCCCGGGTTTGCCATTTTCCGCTCCATTTGGCAGGATGGCGCGTGGGGGGAGCCGCAGGAGATCATTTCCAACAATGTTAGCGAGGTATCCATCGATCGGCAGGGGAATCTGTATTTTACTCATATTATCTATAGTGAAGAGGGCGAGCTGCAGGGATCGAAGATCTATGTGGCATTCAAAAAAAACAGCACTAGTCCTTGATCTGCATGAAAAAGCGAAATTTTCCTCATTCCTTCCTGGATCACCGCACCTGGAGTGCCATTCTGCCGGCTGCGCTGGTGAACAGCCTGGTGTTGGTGATCTTCTTTTCGGCGCTATCCAGCCAGCAGGTAGTGGTGGATCGCACCCTCAAGGAATACCAGCGCACCACCTATGATATCCTGGTGCGCGCCCCTGAGAATGTCAGCGAGGTCGAAAAAGAGTATGGCTTGGTGGAAGCCAACCACCTGAATGGCAGCGCGGGCGGCATCACCCTGCAGCAGTATGAACAGATCAAAGCTATCCCCCATGTGGAGGTGGCAGCCCCCATCGCCGTGCTGGGTTACATGGATCGCGGTTATATGGGTATTGCCATCATGGATCCCCTGCCGGCAGGCATCTACCGCATCAGCGGCAGTATGGGAATTGTGGAGGGTGGTCAATATACCACCGCTGCACAGCTTGCATCTTACTATGTCATGCATTTAGGAGAGACGTTTACTGATAACAACTATATTGGAACATGGGATGAATTCATGCGCCTGCGCCTGTCGATCACTATGATGGGTGCAGATCCGATCGAAGAAGGCTTTATGATCCGGTTACCAAAATCCAACGATCGTATGCTGATCGCAGCCATCGACCCTGAACAGGAAGCCAAACTGGTGCATCTGGATGACATGCTGGTATCTGGGAAGTATTTGCCGCAGGATCCACCCTTAACCATGAACCACGGGAATCTTTACATTCCGGTGCTGTTCAATATCCATGATTACATCCAGCAGACCATTTCTGTGCAGCTGGAACGCCTGGATTTTGACCTGGATGTGAGCCAGAATTATGCAGAACAACTGCAAGTTATTCCAAATCAAGCCGCACTGGATGATATGGAACGCCAGTCGCTTTACAACCTAGATATGACCCTGCAGCGCATCTGGCAGAAAGAATCCACCCAATTGCAGGTGGAACAGGGGCAGGTAGTGGGCGTGCATGAGAGTAATGCTTCGATCACTGGAATGTTATATGCTCCCACCGCAGTACAGTACCGTCTTGTGGAGAGCCCTCCTGCCGGTCTTCCTGAAGATAAGCTGGTGCTGGAAGCCATCCCCCAGGGTCTCACCGGAGCGAACGAGCCCGATGTATGGGATCAATTAACAACCCAAGAACAGCGTGAGTGGGCTGCAATCGGGAGCTGGCAGGTGGAACCCGAAGTAACCTACCGCTCGCTTTCTCCCCGCTCTCCCTATGTATTCAACTTCAGTCCCTATGCAGAAGGTAACGGGCAGTTCGAGATCAATACCTCCACCGCGTTGGGCGGTTCTTCCCTCAATCAGGTGCCGCTCGAAACCTATCTGCCGCCTTCCGCGCTCTTGAAATATGACGAGAACGGGGAGGAATTGGAAACCCCGATCACATTAACCCCCACCCTCAATAATGAGGGGTATCTGGTCTCTCCTCCCGATCTGCTCATTTCTCTCACCTCTGCCCAGCAAATTCTTGAAAATGCCTGCTATGAATCCGTGCCTGACGAGACGGCTGGCTCGG
>DMDF01000067.1:0-4802 GCA_003446605.1 Anaerolineaceae bacterium | reverse complement strand
GGGTGGGTGGTATCGCTGAGCTGGATGCGGATGCCCAGGCGCGCATCGAGGCGGTGGCGAATGAGATCGTACAGCGCACTGGCTTGCATGTGGATGTGATGATGGGTTCTTCTCCGCAGCCGGTGCTGGTGCATATCCCCGGTTATGAAGGGACTGGCGAATTGGGCTATGTTGAGGAATACTGGGTCAAGAAGAACGTCAATACCCTCATCCGCAGTGGTATGAATCTGGCGGATGGGCTACTGTTTGCTGCCATGCTGGGCGCGGGAGTGCTGCTGCTCTTCAACCTCAACCTGTTCTTGATGCTGGGCAGGGTTTCGGAGGTGGCGCTGTATAACGCGCTGGGCTGGCGCCGCCGCGATATCATCAAACGACTGCTGGGGCAGGTTCTCCCGATCGGCTTGCTCAGTATTTTGCTGGCAGCGCTGGTTTCCCTTTTGATCATGCATATTCTGTCATTGCAATTGGTGGTGGGGCAGTTCCTGCTGGTGTTGCTGCTGGAATTAGCAGCATTCATGCTCAGCGCATTGCTGCCTGCCTGGCAAATATCCAAAACCTCTCCGGTAACGTATCTGCAAAAAGGAGAAACCTCCCCGCGTTTTTCACAAGTTCATAAGTTAAGTATGCGCAATATTGTTGTGAACAATATCAAACGCAAACCGGCTCGCTCCCTGACCATCTTTTTCAGCATGCTGTTGACCAGCGGCTTGTTGACGGTCATCAGCCTGGTGCAAAGCGGCTTGCAGGGGCAGTTGTACGGCACCCTGTTGGGTCGCTGGGTTCATTCTTCCATCCAACCCTTCCACCAGCTCATGGGCTTGGGGGCGCTGCTGATGACCGTTATGAACATTTTCCTCTCGATACGGGTCAATGTGAACGAACGGAAAGATGAGATCGGGCTGCTCAGCGCGCTGGGCTGGCACCGCACGGATATAGCCAATCTATTCTGCCGGGAACAGGTGGGTATCAGCCTGCTGGGCGCGGTTGCCGGATTGCTTGCGGGGGTGGCTGTTTTCATGGCTTTGTATCAGGATACAATAGCCGCTTCGCTGCCATGGCTGCAGATCATCCTGCTGGGTTTGGTTCTGCCGGTGGCTCTTTCGTATCTGACTGCTTTTTACCCGGCGTACCGTGGGGCAGGACTGCTGCCGCTGGAGGCGTTGCGCGAGAAAGCGGGCAAAGCCAGTCAACGCGCGCTGCGTTCTTCGGTAGTTTATTTGGTATTGGGCATTGTGGGAGTGCTTATGGCAGCTGCTCTTCTCCGCTTTACACTCTTTGATAGCAGCAATGCAACGCCTTCAGATTCCACAGAAATCGTCTTAACCAGTGCAGCCACTGCCAGCGTACCTATCCCAACTCCTCATGCAACCCCCACACCGGTTGTGACGGAAAGCGTGCCGGTTTACCAGATTGATCTAGCGGTTGACCCTGAACAAATGATGATGACAGGTCAGGAAACGCTCTCTTTCCAAAATCACACCGGGGTACCCTTGAATGAGGTAGTGCTGCGCTTGTATGCCAATCTGCCTTTTGGTTTTGAAGAATTGGAGAAGGATCCTGAGCGTGGCAATTTGTATACCAACCGTATTCAACTAAAGGATGTACAAGTGAATGGGCAGCCGGTTGAAGTGGTGCTGAGCGCGCACAACAGTGTGGCAACGCTCAAACTGGTGGAACCGCTGGCAGTCGGGCAATCACTGACCATCGATTTGTCCTTTACCTTGCAGGGTATGGATACTCTCAATTATATAGGTTCTGTGTGGACGGAGGATTCGCTCTTTCCCATGCTGGCGGTCTACGATCAGAACGGCTGGCGCATGGATATTCCTTCCATGCCGGATATCGTGTACAGTCAGAGCGCTCGCTTCAATTATGCGGTCACCCTTCCCTCCGATTGGCAGATCGTCGCCACGGGGGAGCAGCTTGCACAGGAAGCGCTGTCAACTGGGCAAATGCGCTATACCTACCAGACCGGTTTGGTGCGCGATGTGAGCATCACGTTCAGCCAGCAATTTGAGATTTATCAACGCACTGTGGGCGATACCACGCTGTATCTGGCTCTTGCCAACCCTGAAGCAGACAACGAATTTCTCCTGGATAGCGCTGAAAGTGCCTTTTCCCTGTATGAAGGACTGTTTGGTGAATACCCCTTTGCGTCATTGAAAATCATTGCATGGAAAAGTATTCGCTCCAGCGGCAAAGAATATCCCGGTCTGATCTATGTGGAGTATAACATCGGCGAGGGGACCAAAATGCAGAAAGTGATGGCGCATGAGATCGCGCACCAGTGGTGGTTCAGCACGGTGGGCAATGATATTTTCAAGGATGCCTGGCTGGATGAAGGATTTGCGGAATACTCTGCCTTGCTGTATCTGCGGGAAACGCAGGGAGAAGAAGTATTTCAGAATGAGCTGAAGGAGCTGGAAAACAGTGTAGCCCTGGCGGATGCGGAGAGTGGTGGCAAGTACAAGGTTGGCAGCTCAGTGGAAGAGCTATCCGCATCTTATTACTATACCAATTTTGTGTATGAAAAGGGTGCACTCTTCCTGGATATGCTGCGCACACAAATGGGCGATGAAGCCTTTTTCGCCGGGCTGCGTGCTTATTACCGGCAGTATCAATTTGGTGTGGCGGATAGACAAGGCTTTATGGAGGTGATGCAGCGCTTCACGGATGTCAATCTCTCCCCGCTTTTTGAAGAGTGGGTAGGATTGGATTGAGCTAGCAAACTTAATATACCATAAGGATTTTGTAGCTTCGGCTTTTTCAATTTATTGAGATTTAGATTTAAGAAAATCAGAAAATGTAGGTGTTGGTAATTGCCTACGTCTTTTGAGCATATTTATCCATATACCATTACCTTTAGCTTCTGAAATTAACCCTTGATGCAGAGCGTCTATTAATATATCGCCTGTTGTAAGATTTTCTAAATTGTAAAGTTTGATATAAGAAGATACATCTCGTAGATTGTTACTTCCCAATATCCCATTTTTATATACAGCCAAAGAAATGGCTGCTGCTTCTCCTTTACCAATAATATTTTGGCCAGGATCTGGATTGGTGCATAATTTTAGATATAGATTAGATTCGCGTGTACCTAGAGTTATTGGTTGTTTGGAAATTGTATTATTGTTGATCAATACGTCTGTTTGATTCTTCAAATGAGGTACTCTGGGATTTGACAATTCTATATATACTTGTTCGGGAATGATTATTCTATCTGAATATAAATGAACTACCAACTGTTCTTCATTCACCCAAAGAAAAGCAGACCAACAATCCGTATCAAAATAGATTGGTTTAGTCATAAACCTCGTCCCATTCTGTCTCAAGATTATAAACAATATCAGTTCGAAATGCCTCAAGCAGGTATTCTTCATATTTCCCGTGAGAAATGATACCCCTCTGATTAAGCAATTCAACTAATTCAATATATTTTCCAGTTGTTCGATATTGTTTTTCGGGAGGTTGCATAATGTATAGACTATCGTCAAATCCGAATTTCCTAGCCGATTGAATTACATTTGTTTTTAATGTGTTCGCGAATTGCAAAGTGATATATTTCTCACTGACTAGCCTGAAAAGTGTTGCTTGCCGACTCATCCCAAAATGTTGCTCGATTTGGATGATTTCATATTCTCGCAAGGGCTTTTCCCCATCATCACTAATTGTTGAAATATAACTTTGAAGTGCTTCGTGAGGAGCTAAAAAAAATGATGCAAACTGATTAGCATTTCTTTCTTCAATGTCCTTAACCCCCTCTATTTTACTTGGGCAAATTGTGTTTACAAATTTCTCCTGAAAAAAAAGGTGATAAAGCTCGTGGGCAACGGTAAATCTTTGACGTCCATATGAAGTTGTAGAGTTAATCGCAATTAGCTTATCAGCCTTATTAATTTTTATGCACATTCCACTAATTCTTTTTGATATGGGATAATACACAAGTGTTATGTCATCAATATTATTAATAAAAGAGAACACATCAATTGGAGAAAAGGAATCTTCTTTATACTCTTTTCGCAGGATAACAGCATTTGAATTTAAATCAATTTTATCTTTCATAGTCATTTTCTTTTACTAATTTTCTCATTTCTTGTAAATTCAAGGCAATTTTATTTATTTCTGATATTGAGTTTAAGTCATCAATTTCAATTTCGTCTGATCGGAAAGCAATTTGTAAATGTGTATCAAACGAATTGTCTGTCATCAAATTAGTCATACTATAGCCGAATAGATTAGCTAGCTTTTCCAGTAAATCTAACCTTAGTTGTCGTTCTCCGTTTTCAATTTTCGAAATATAGCTTTGGTCGACGCCGATGAATTTTGCAACCTGTATTTGGTTTAACCCTGACTCTTCTCGGATTTTTTTAATTCTTTTACCAACTTCTTTTGTCGAAATCATGATTTCTCTCCCGTTTTGAGTATTATACAGTAATATTGTCATAAATACAATGGTGATCATATCAATAATTATGACAAAAAACTGAAATCTCTGTAAAAAAGAATTCGAAATTATTAATATAGAACTGGAGTGTTGATTTAGAAATTAGAAATAATCAATACAAGATAATGACGGTGATACCTGCGTTGCCTCTACCATAATCAGGGTTATTTACTAGCTGAGTTGTGCTGGTTTAAATAGGAGATTACTTCCTTATATTTCCAGAAGCGTTCACCAGGAAGAAATCTTTGATCTTGCCGCTTTGTTTGCGCGCATCAGGCTGCGCAGTTTGTCGCTTACAGAGGATGCTTGAATTTATAATTTCCAAGTGGTAGGTCCACCACGAAAATGCTCCCGTGGG
>DMDF01000051.1 GCA_003446605.1 Anaerolineaceae bacterium | reverse complement strand
CCTTGACGCATCATTGGCTCCTCCCGGCATCTTTTCTCTGCCGGATGTTAACATTCTTATTGAGTCAACGTTACTTCTCATAGTTACTTTTTATTTGAGGCAATTCGCCCCCCTTCTCAAACGATTCGCTATCTGATAAGATAAACTCCGCTCTCTGTGAAAAACCTCGGCAAAAGAAGCCGGGTTTTTTAATGGGAAAAGAAGGAACGTATGCTAACTGTAAGAAATGATATAAGAAATATTGCCATTATTGCGCATGTTGACCATGGGAAAACCACCTTGGTAGATGGTTTATTACGTCAAGCGAACACATTTCGTGAAAACCAGCAGGTCGCAGAACGCGTGATGGATTCCAACGATCTAGAACGGGAGCGGGGGATTACTATTTTGGCAAAGAACACTGCTGTATCCATTTTTGATCCACAGACTAAACAGCAGGTGAAGATCAACATTGTGGATACACCTGGTCACGCCGATTTTGGTGGTGAAGTGGAACGTGTGATGAATATGGTGGATGGCGTGCTATTGTTGGTGGATGCTGCCGAAGGACCTATGCCGCAAACACGCTTTGTTTTGAAAAAAGCATTGGAAATGGGGCATAAAGCGGTCGTTGTTATTAATAAAGTGGACCGTAAAGATGCCGAACCCGAACGAGCCCTCAATCAAACGTTTGACCTATTTATTGACCTGGGTGCTACGGATGAACAGGCTGATTTCCCGGTGATCTATGCTAGCGCGACATCGGCGCGCGCCGGTTTGACCCCGCAACTTGGCCCTGATCTGCAGCCCTTATTTTCCACAATCTTGCGCTATATCCCGGCACCAAAAGTGGATCTTTCGGCTCCATATCGTATGCTCGTCACCAATTTGGGATATGATGAATATCGTGGTGTGACAGCTATGGGGCGTATCTATGCCGGGACAATTCGGGTTGGGCAAACTCTCACCCGCATCACGCTGGATGGAGACCTGATATCTGAAACTGCTCAGTATCTATATGTTCATAAGGGATTAGACCGTATTGAAGTGGAGGAGGCTAGTGCTGGAGAGATCATCGCGTTAGCCGGTTTGGAGGGTATCGCTATCGGTGAGACACTGACTGATCCTGAACACCCCGATCCATTACCTCCTATCCGCGTAGAGGAACCGACTGTGCGCATGACCTTTGGAGTGAATACTTCACCTTTCGCAGGAAGGGAAGGAAAATGGGGGACTTCACGTAAACTACGAGAGCGTTTATTCACCGAATTGCGTACCAATGTTGCATTAAGAGTGGAAGAAATGGATAGCAAGGATTCGTTCCTTGTTTCGGGGAGAGGCGAGCTACATTTGGCTATCCTCATTGAAACTATGCGCCGTGAGGGTTACGAATTTCAGGTATCCCGTCCCGAAGTTATTTTTCACAAAGCAAAAGATGGTTCTCTCTTGGAACCGTTTGAAGAAGTCTATATCGAAACCAGTGCTGATACGGTCGGTCCTGTGGTTGAAATGCTCGGAAAACGCCATGGCATTATGAATGATATGCGCGAAAATGTGGATGGCAGTGTACGTATTGTTTATATTGTGCCAACGCGAGGTTTACTGGGATTCCGTTATCAATTCCTGACCGCAACACGCGGATTGGGTGTAATGAACACTCTCTTTCATGGTTACGATGCGGTATCAGGCACACTGGCAACGCGCTATACTGGCTCACTGGTGGCATGGGAATCAGGAGTAACGAGTACCTATGGACTAAAGAACGCTGAAGAGCGAGGAACACTCTTTTGTGGAGCAGGTCTGGAAGTTTACGAGGGCATGGTGATTGGTGAATATAGCCGCCCGGGCGACCTGACCATCAATGTTTGTAAGCAAAAGCATCTCACCAATATGCGTTCCTCCAATAAAGATATTGAAATACGCTTAACCCCTCCCCGCGAAATGAGCTTGGATGAAGCCATTGAGTACCTTTCTGATGATGAACTTCTAGAAGTTACTCCCCAAGCCTATCGTATTCGCAAGCGTATTCTTGATAGTGAAGAGCGTGGCAAATTGGTAAAGAAGAGCAAAGAAGCGCTGGAAGAAGAATAACAAAAGTAAAAGAGAGCGATCATCATTGTGAACGCTCTCTTTTTTTATATTAAATCGGTGCGAGAGTACCGGCAAAGATTTGCCAGGCAAGTGCAGTTTTTGCTACCAGACTCAAAACAATATACACTCTTTCTCCATAAAGGTAATCTTTCCAGCGCCCCACCTTTTTATACTGCAAGACCATATTGACAGCAAAGCTATTGAAGAAAACAAAGATGGTCGGAATAATGGCATACACAAAGGCAGGCGGTTTGGCATCGGAGGAATTGATAGCGCTTAGGAAGTATACTGCGATCAGGATCCAGGGGATGATGCCCGCAATGCTTCCGTAAATAAAAGCATGCCAGTCTGTTTTTTGTGTGGTCTGGTTATGCAGTTCCATCATGATTCCGAAGAAGTTCATCATGGCGTTGAGACCAAACATCAGAATGATCGCACCCAGATCCCAGATACCGACCAGCATCCCGATTAACACAATCATTAATGAAGAACTGAGAGCGTATTCGTAGAATCGAACAGGATTCATGCCTTTCTTAAGGTTGTTTATATACTTTTTATATCCGAAGGTAGCTAGATAGAAATGGGCAACTGCTGAGATGAGTAGGAAGATTGCCACCGCTGGACCGAAAGGTACTTCATAAAATAATTGTGGGTCGGGAGTGAGCTTGAAAGTGGACTGGTCGAATTTTAAAAAATTTGTGAAAATAGGGTAAGTGGTATCATTGCTTACCACCCACATGAAAATACCCTGCACAAGGTGCAGGAAACCCATAATAAAGTTGAATCGTCTCAATTTTACGTAAAGCTGTTCATCTGTATTTTTCGTATTCATTTTTTGTCTCCTACCTTTGATACCATTATAGAGAATTCATTCATAGAATAAAAGCTAGTCAAATCATCCTATGAACTGAAATAGAACATCCTGATATGGAAAACAAGGGTGACTATTGGGCTTTTCTGGTGTTTACAGTATTAATAGAAGATGCTGAACCCATCGTATTTGTAAATGACTCTGGTCACAGTCTACAGTTACTAAAGTGAGCACGAATTTATTATTCTGCGTAATCGTGTTTTTTGTAGGCGGGTTGTACAATCGTTCTGTATTGAAAAACAAAAAAAATGGATAATAAAATGAAGATTGTAACTGACTCGGGAACGGATACGAGGTGTTTAAACACAGAAGGATATGAGATACACGAAATATCGCTTAAAGTGAACCTGGGCGAAAAAACCTACCTTGATGGGCAGGGTGTGGAATTGAACAGCTTTTATGAGATGATGGAAAGCAGTGCAATTCTTCCTAAAACTTCCCAGCCATCTGCGGGTGAATTTGCGGAGCTTTATCGGAAGCTGGCTAAAGAAGATAAAGATATCCTTTCTATCCACATTTCATCGGGCTTAAGCGGGACCATCAATTCAGCTCGAGCTGGTGCGGAAATGGTGCCAGAAGCAAATGTGACGATTGTCGACACCAAGACTCTTTCGGTTGGAGCAGGCTGGCAGGTCATGGCAGCTGCAAAAGCTGTCGCTGCTGGTTGGACAAAAGAACAGATCCTTCCATACTTACAGAGAATGGCAGATGCCACCCGAACGATCTATACGCTCAAGGAATTGAAATACCTGATCAACGGGGGGCGCATTAGTCACATGAAAGGGCTAATTGCCTCCCTATTGAATATTAAGCCATTAATTGGCGTGGATAATGTAAAAGGTAATTATGCTCAATTAGGTCAATCTCGCTCTTTTAAACTAGCTTTGCAGGGTTTGGTAAATCTAATTGGAAAGACAGTGTCTCCTGAAGAAAAGATCATCGCTCAAGTAGTTCATGCTGCTAACCATGAAGGCGCAGAATCATTAGAATCACAGGTGAAATCAAGATTTCAGGCTATTTGGTATCCTGCCTGCCAGCTTTCTCTGGTGCTCGGAGCCCATACCGGGTCTAGCTTGGTGGGCATCTGTTATGCCCCCGCTGCTGTGTTCGAGGGTCTTTAAAGAACAGACAAAGTAATA
This sequence comes from Anaerolineaceae bacterium, assembly GCA_003446605.1. Classification (GTDB taxonomy): domain Bacteria; phylum Chloroflexota; class Anaerolineae; order Anaerolineales; family Anaerolineaceae; genus UBA4781. The sequence goes on along the minus strand of DMDF01000051.1, from coordinate 2,740 downwards.
CAGATGAAAATTGGATCAGTGAATTCTTAAAAATTCACTGATCTTTTTATATAGAAATCTGCGTTTCGATATGAACTTCTAATATTGGTTCTGGATGCGATAATATCGATTCTGATTATTATCCAAAGGTTTATGGATCACACTGCAGCCGGGCAGTGAAGACACCTACTTTAAAAAACGAAAATGCGGCAATAGGCGCTCTTTTTTTCTGAACAGGTTATAATCCACCACTGATTTTAAATACTGGGTTGGATTTAAATCTATGGCAAAAATCAATGCATACAAAGCTTATTGGGTGGCACTTGCGAGTGCTGTTTTTCTTTCAACGACAGCCATATTCATTCGTTTTTTAACAACAAACTACGCTATGCCGGTGCTGGTACTGGCATTCTGGAGAGATTTTTTCGTTGTTCTGACACTTCTGCCCATCATGGCGATCAAGGTACCGCGGTTGGTTCGCATCCAACATAAGGATCTTCATTTTCTGCTAATTTTTGGATTCCTGCTGGCTATTTTTAATTCCTTCTGGACGATCTCGGTAGCTCTGAATGGTGCTGCTGTTGCAACGGTTCTGTGTTATTGTTCTGCCGCTTTTACTGCGATCCTTGGAAAATGGCTGCTGAAGGAGGATTTGGGTTGGGTCAAAATAATTGCGATCGTGTGTTCCTTGCTGGGTTGTGTGCTGGTTGCAGGAGCGTATGATAGAACAGCCTGGCAAACCAACCTGACGGGAATTCTCAGTGGGGTGCTCTCCGGTCTTGCTTATGCTGCCTACAGCTTGATGGGGCGGTCTGCCAGTCAGAGGGGTTTAAACCCGTGGACTACATTGCTTTATACATTTGGCTTTGCCGCTGTGATCTTGCTGGTCTTGAATATGATCCCCGGTTTTAATTTGATAGGAAAAGCCGTTATTCCGCACGATTTGTTCTGGTTGGGTACTGACCTGAAAGGATGGATTGTGTTATTCCTACTGGCGGCAATACCCACCGTGATGGGTTTTGGTCTTTACAATGTCAGTTTGCAGTATCTACCTGCCAGTGTTGTGAACTTAATTGCCACCTCTGAGCCGGTGTTCACAACCATTTTAGCTTATCTGATATTTCATGAAAAGTTTGAAATGGCGCAGTGGCTGGGTAGTATATTGGTCATGACAGGCGTGATTTTACTGCGTCTTGAGCGTAAAGAAAGAAGAAAAGACCTAGCATCAAGTAAGTAGAACGGGCAACTAGCTCTGCTTCATCACCCTTGCTCTCGCATAAGTTTTTCGAGTTCTGCCCGGTATGGCATGGCTGGCAGCGCACCTTTACGGGTGGTGGCGATGGCTCCGGCAGCGGCGCCCCATTTCACCGCTTCCGCAATGGGTTTTCCTTCTGCGATAGCAACAGCCAAACCGGCGTTGAAAGCATCACCGGCAGCCACACTGTCAATCGCTTTTACTGTATATGGTTGCACAAATCCCTTTTGATCTACATTGTCGTAATACACTCCTCTGGCACCCATCTTGATGATCACATTATTTACGCCTCGTTGATGCAGAATGGCGGCTGCTTGCCTGGCTTCTTCCTTGTTATGAGGTAGGATGCCAACCAGGATCTCGGTCTCAGTTTCATTCGGTGTGATAAAATCCACCGTTTGATATACCTTATCGGGCAAGGGAGTGGCGGGGGCAGGGTCAAAGATGACTTTCACATTCTTTCGTTTTGCGATCTCTGCTATTTGTAGGCTAGCTTGCAGCGGGACTTCAATTTGAAGCATGAGTACGTCTGCATCTGACAGGCATCCTTCAGCCCTGGCTACATCTTCTTCTCCCATCCTCCAGTTGGCGCCTGAAATGACCGTAATGGCATTTTCCGCATTTTTATCCACACTGATCACAGCCAAGCCGGTTCTTTTTTCTTTATCTACAGCTACCTGTGATACATTCACATTCTCCGCTGCAACGATCTTGAGCACTTGTTGCCCGAAAATATCGTCACCCACTCTTCCCACAAATTGCACATCCGCCCCGAGCCTTGCAGCCGCTACTGCCTGATTATTGCCCTTACCACCTGGAACAGTAATGTAAGAATCTCCAAACAGAGTTTCGCCGGGAAGAGGCAATTTTGGTACATAAGCGGTCAAGTCCATATTGATACTGCCAAAAACGACGATTTTCATGGTGGCTCTCCTGAAGGATGATGGATGTAAACGGGCTTTCCTAAATTCTACTTCATTGCCCATAAAGCTTATTAATTATTCTCTTATTGACTTTTCTCGCAGATAATTGTACTCTCATAAAAAGTATAACCTGGAGGTTAAAATGCCACTAATGGATGACATTTCAAAGGGATTGAAAAAAGGGGTAGAGGGAGCTGAAAAGGGGTTAAAACAGGTAGGAGAAAAAGCTAGCGATACAGTCAAGACGTATGAGATCCAGCAGGAGATCGATAAATTGGAATCTGATATCGAAATACTTAAGATGGAAATCGGAGATAAAGCTGTTGAATTGATTGCTAAAGGCAACACGCTTGATCCTGAAATTGATGAATTGGTGATCAAGATAGAAGGTATTAAAGCTAAGATCGTAGGCAAACAGGTAAAGATCGAAGAAATTAAGAACGATTAATTCTGAATCTGCTATGAAATCTTAGAGACAGGGTGTATCACACACCCTGTCTCTGTTCTCCTTTTTGGGACAAACCTAATTTTATAAAAATCATGGGGGCTCCTGCAGCAATCCAGAGACCTGTTAATGCATAGC
>DMDF01000044.1 GCA_003446605.1 Anaerolineaceae bacterium | reverse complement strand
CCTGATCACTCCTACAGCGGATGTGAAAGGAGAAGAATTCGGTTCTGAATACCAGCAGATTCTCAAAGCAGGTGAACAATATACGCTGCCCGGTTCACTGGCATTGTCCTATGCACGCGATAGATACGCTACTGCTGATGCTGATTTCGGGCGCGCTCAACGACAGCAGCAAGTTGTCACAGCTATCATGGACCGTGTCACCCAGTACAACCAGCTTCCAACCTTGATTGCCAATGCCCCCACGCTCTATGCCAGCCTCTCCTCCGGAATTCGCACAAACCTTGACCTGCCAGAACTAATTAAGCTTGGATCGTTGGTGCTTGATATCCCTTCGGAAAAGATACAAAAAGAAGTCATTGGAACAGATATGGTTCTGCTTGCTAAATCTCCAGACGGGTTAAGTATCCTGAAACCTATTCCAGATAAAATACGAGAGCTACGTGATAGATTATTTTCCACAGGTGGGGCATTGGGTCCGATAGCAACTGCATCCGCCGGCTCTACTATTGTGCGTGATGAAGCTGCATCCGTCGCTGTGCAAAACGGAACACTAGAACCTGGGTTATCTGGACAGGCTGTGGAATACTTGCGACAACAGGGCATCAATGCAGTTGAAGCCAATGCGGATCAAGTTGGTAATCCAACCACTATTTATGTATATAACAGCAAACCGCATACTACTGCCTATCTGGCAAGTCTGATGAGTGTGGCATCCACTAACATCCACTTTTCATACGATCCCACCTTCGGTGTAGATATTGTGGTCATCGTGGGTAGTGATTGGGCAGCAAATAATCCTCTTCAATAAGGTTCTGGTTATTCAAGTCATAACAATTAACTATGTGCTTTTTTGTTCTCGGCTACAACTACTATACAATTAGTATTATCCATGATCTCTGAAATTGAAATAGGAGAAGTATTTGTATAAAGATCATCAAGGTCGGGAACATAAGATCGCTGTCGTCATTCCAGCATATAATGTTGAACCCTATATACAAAGAGTTATAGGGAATATCCCCTCGTTTGTGGATCAAATTATTGTCGTTGATGATAAAAGCACCGATTTCACCATTAAACGAGTTGAGGAATTTCGAGAGCCAAGGCTTCACTTGATCAAACATAGCCGCAATCAGGGAGTGGGAGGGGCGGTTCTTTCGGGATATCAGCAAGCATTCGAGTTAGGGGCTGATATTTTTGTCAAAATGGATGGCGATGATCAGATGGACCCTGGGCAAATCCGATCGCTAATCGAACCTATTATTAATTTTAAAGCCGATTATACAAAGGGCAATCGGTTTCTTCACCAAAAAGAACTAGTACGCATGCCTCTTATAAGACGGATCGGGAATCTAGGATTATCCTTCTTAACAAAACTTGCTAGTGGTTATTGGAATATTTTCGACCCAACCAATGGATTCACAGCGATAAATTCAGAAGTATATGCATTGTTGGACAAAGATGCAATCGCGAAAGATTTCTTTTTTGAAACAAGCATGCTATTACAACTTCAGAAGATTCAAGCACTTGTCATTGACATTCCTATTCCAGCCAAATATGAAAACCAGCAAAGCAATCTATCCCCCATTAAAATCCTGTTCATTTTTCCCTTCAAGTTGACTAAAGGCTTATTCAGCCGCATCTATTTTCGATATTTTCTATTTGATTTTTCAGCAGTATCCGTCTACCTGACCATCGGTATTCCTGCTATCATTTTTGGAACAGTGTGGGGAATCGTAAAATGGGTTCAATCAGTAAAAACAGGAATTATCGCCTCCACAGGTACGGTACTCATCGCCGTGCTGCCTATCATCATTGGCGTTCAATTCCTGACACAAGCTATTTCCATTGACATCAACAACACACCCAGCATATCCATTCGAGAAAAATATTAGTAAAATACATGGCGTAAGCAGTAAAAGGTAAAATAAGTGAAGGGATAAAAAGGCTGTGCTTCATTGCTTACTGGCGCTGCTTCAAGTATTATTCAACAACACACAACCATGATCTCCGCCCGAATGATCTGGTAGAAAACCATTCAAAAACATGATATTATCCATCCTTTCTACGCTTTTGGTTTTGCTTACAGCGATCCTGCTCGTTTTTCTATTAGGAATTCGGTCAAAGGTAGCTGGTGTGCTATGCGTTTACCTTTTTTCTTTCGCCAATATCGTACTTGCCAGTTCCATCAGCGGACTCATTTATCACGTAGACGATCGTTTTGTATTCACCTTCCTTCATGCAGTGATCTTTATAATTGTGGGGCTGGTCTGGGAGAAACAAAAAAGACCAGGGCTGATTGAATCAAAAGAAACCCTGAAATCATTTTTCTCAACTTTGCATTTGACGCTTAAACAACGTGAAATTGCAGTAACGTTTGCTGTAATTGTCCTTTCCATACTTTTCCAGATCACTTTGATCGTAGTTATGCCGCCCAATTCTCATGACAGTTTGACCACTCACCTTTCACGCATTGGATATTGGCTGCAAAATGGGACCTATTTACCCTTTAACATTCATAATATTCGCGATATTTACTACCCTTTGAACCCGGCATTTCAGGTTTTATGGACAATTGTACAAACCGGTTCGGATATGTACGTTGAAATGAGCCAGTTCTTCGCCATGCTGGCGTGTGCTCTGGCAGTTTATGGACTAAGCAGATTGCTCAATCGTTCCATCAAAAGTTCCT
>DMDF01000015.1 GCA_003446605.1 Anaerolineaceae bacterium | reverse complement strand
GTTTGTTGTTCCAAGATCAATTCCAACTATCTTATTCATTTCACTCACCTCTATTACCTAATAATCATAGTGTAATGATAAGAAATGAATACAAGATTTGGGTTAATAAAGCATAGGATAAATGTCAAAATGAAAAGAGCCTTCCTGGTGTAGTGCATGGTTGGAAAGCTCTTGAAATTCAGCTTTTTTGACTGCCCCAATATCCGCGGTGAATGGGTTCAATATCACGTGAAGTGATAAAAGCGTCATGGTCAATGGTAGTGATCATATTCTGGATTATCGCCATGTCTTTGCGTTCTGCGCCTAATTCGAGCATGGATACCATGCCATCTTTGCCTCGGGCAGGAATTTCTGTGACTGCATAGCCCGCGTTGCGTAGTTCCTCTGCAATAGCAGCACCACGACTGGAACTGATCACAGTGAGGAACATATGCCCCATCGCCATCTTTTTCTCCAGAGACATCCCCACTACAGAACCGGTTGCAAACCCCACGCTATATGCCACGACCTTGAGCGGGTTGGAAATGTCAGCCATCACCCAACCAATCGAAAGCACAAATAACATGGATGTCGCCACTCCCAACACCCAAGCCATAGTCTTCTTGCCTCGTAAAACCGAGATCATGCGAACGGTATCCAGCGCAATGCTGAAAACCCGTAATAAAAATATCCCAACTGCTGTAATCCACGCCTGTGGATCTAACAGAAATTCCATTCCCATCTCCTATACAATCCCATTATTTATTTTGCATGGCGGGCAGATACATTTCATTCATATACTGCCGCAGCATGCGGCGTGTGCTGAATTGGGGGGCACACGAACGAATGCTTTCTTTAACCTTGGATATCCACTGTTCAGAGATATCTCCAGCAGTACGTGTTTGATAATATAACGGAACCAATTCATTTTCCAGGATTTGATAAATACTTTCAGCATCCTTTTTATCCTGCAGGGTTGGATCATCGTAATCCTTCTCGCTGCCAACCACCCAACCATTGTTCCCGTTATATCCTTCACACCACCAGCCATCCAAGACCGAGAAATTCAAAGTCCCATTCAATGCAGCTTTCATGCCTGAAGTGCCCGATGCTTCATTCGGTCGGCGGGGAGTGTTCATCCACACATCCACACCCTGAACCATAAGACGTGCAATATTGAGATCATAGTTCTCCAAAAAGACAATGCGCCCTTGCGATCGCGGGTCTTTGGCAGCACGATAAACCTGCTGAATGAGGAGTTTGCCTGGTTCATCGGCTGGATGTGCTTTCCCCGCAAAAATCAACTGCACAGGCATATCCTCGCGGGTGATGATCTTTAGCAAACGCTCATAATCAGAGAGGACCAGATTGGCACGTTTATAGGTGGCAAAACGCCGAGCGAAACCGATGGTCAGTGAATATTGATCCAGCAATACTCCCTCTGCAATAACCTGTGAGGGCTGATGTTTTTCAGAGGACCAATTCATGCGTGCTGTTTCAATCGCGTAATTGATCAATTTTCTTTTCGTGTGACGACGAATATCCCAGATCTCAATATCTGGGATCAGATTGACACGCTGCCAGAGTTCTTCATCATCCATGTGATCATACCAATTTGCGCCCAAGTAACGATCAAACATCAAGCGCATGCGTCGCGCCAACCATGAATTGACATGAATACCATTAGTAATATGGCTGATGGGCACATCTTCCACCTTGCGTTCAGGCCATAAGAAATTCCACATTTCGCGAGCTACTTGCCCGTGCAATTCAGAAACGCCGTTGGTCTTCTCGGATAGCTTGATCGCCAACACAGGCATACTGAAGGTCTCTCCCCATGATTGGGTTTGTTTCCCAAGATCAATGAATTGATCACGTGTTAATCCCAATTCCTTCCAGGTGCTCGGGAAATACTTATCGATCAACCAAAGCGGAAATTGGTCATTCCCCGCAGGTACGGGTGTATGGGTTGTAAACACATTGGTCTTCTTCACCTGGGCAGCAGCTTCATCAAAGGTCATGCCCTGTTTAACCAACTGGCTCACTCTTTCCATGGTCAGAAAAGCAGAATGCCCTTCGTTCATATGCCACACTGTGGGATCTTCACCCAGCTTTTCTAGCAAACGTACACCACCAAAACCCAGCAGGATCTCCTGAGAGATGCGTGTTTCGAGATCATTGCTGTACAGTCGGGCAGTCATCTGGCGGTCATGGGTAGAATTATTCTGCACATTGGAATCCAGTAAGTACAGGGGGACACGCCCCACCTGGATCATCCACACACGTGCAAACACTTCCCGCTCAGGCAACTCAACAGAGATCATCAAAGGAGTCCCATTTTCCTCTTCCAGCGCTATGATCGGCATTTCTTCAAAATCGAAGTGGTAGTAGGATGTCTCCTGCCAGCCATCTTCGGTCAATTTCTGGACGAAATATCCCTGGTGATAGATGAAACCCACTCCCACCAGTGGCAGCCCCATATCACTGGCTTCTTTGAGATGATCTCCAGAAAGGATACCCAGACCACCAGCATAGAAAGGCATGCTTTCGTGCAATCCAAATTCAAAAGAAAAATATGCAACTTTCCCATCAACAGATGCAGGACATTCTCGTTTGCACCAAGTATCTTCAGCTTTCATATATTCGTCAAATTTCTGCATGACGAGATCATATTCATCAAGGTAGTAACTATCCTGTGCGGCTCTCTCCAAAATTTCATGATCCACTTTATGTAAAAAAGCGATCGGGTTATGATTAAGGGCATCCCATAGGGGACGATCTAATTCCGAGATGAGCCGTGAAGCAGATGGATTCCATGCCCACCACAGGTTATAAGCCAATTCCCCGAGCCGATTGATGCGTTCGGGAAAATCATAGTGATTAGGGAACACTTTTTTATATGTCATCTTCACATATTCCTTTGTCTTACCTGCCCTTTTTGAAAAAAAGCAAGGCGAGATTATATCATGTTTGCGGTTATATTCTATCTTAAGGTTCCCTTTTTTATCCATCAATTACTTTCACACGGAAACAGACATCCCCTATAATTATCTGGGTTTTATGTTTGCATCATTCAGGAGAGCAAATCATGAATAAAGGAACCTGTTTTTTTCCAAAGCGCTTCTTGTGGGGTACAGCCACCTCCTCTCATCAGGTGGAGGGAAACAATACCAATAACAACTGGTATATCTGGGACCAAACCCCGGGGAAGATCATCGGGGGCGCCACCGCTGGCTTGGCATGCGATTGGTGGAATGGTCGCTGGAAGGAGGACCTCGCTCACGCCGTAGAGGATGGGCAGAACATTCATCGATTATCCATCGAATGGAGCCGCATTGAGCCGCAGCCAGGCAAATGGGATGAGAGCGCCCTGTTAGCGTACCGTGAAATGCTGAAAGGCATACTTGCGTTGGGGCTCAAACCCATGGTTACGCTGCACCACTTCACCGACCCCATCTGGATCTACGAACGAGGTGGTTGGGAAAATGAGGAAACCGCCGCGCATTTTGCACAGTATGTTGAAAAGACCGTTGGTGCGCTGCATGACCTGGTTGACCTATGGGTAACCATTAATGAGCCTACGGTGTATGTATTCAGCGGGTATATGTCAGGGGAATTCCCTCCCGGGAAGAACGATGCAAAAGCTGCATTTCAGGTACTGCGCAATTTGGTACGTGGGCACGCCTGTGCATACCACACCATCCACCGGATCCAACCAACTGCCATGGTGGGGTTTGCTAAGAATTTTCGCGCGATGGCACCCGCACGAAAATGGTTCCTGCCAGACCGCTGGGTGAACACCTTTTCCTACAACAGCTTTAACAATGCCTTTGCTGACGCGCTTATTAATGGAAAACTAAAATTCGCTATGTGGAAAGATATCCTCCCGGAAGCGATCGCAACGCAGGATTTCATCGGAGTGAACTACTATACCCGAGACCTGATTAAATTCAGGCTGTTTAAACCCAAAGAAATTTTTCAGGAACGCTTTTTTGACCCGGCAGCAGAAATGAGCGAAACAGGTTTCATTGCAACCGAGCCGGTGGGTTTTTATGAATCCCTGCAGTGGGCACAGCGCTATAAACTTCCTATCTACATCACCGAGAATGGCGTGGAAGATTCCAGAGATAGCGTGCGTCCACACTACCTGACCACACATCTATTCCAAGTGTGGAAAGCCATTCAAACCGGGATGGATATTCGTGGATATATCCACTGGTCACAGGTGGATAATTTCGAGTGGGAACGCGCGTGGACACAACGCTTCGGTTTGTGGGAATTGGACGTGGCAACTCAAAAACGTACCCGCCGCCCCAGTGTGGATATCTATCGCGACATTTGTATGAGTAATGAACTGCCACTAGAACTCATCCAACTCCACGCGCCAGAATTGCTGGAGCCCCGTCCACGATAGAATCCTTTGTTTGACAGAGGATGCAGAACAGGTAAAATTGAAATCCAATACAATGTACTGAAAGTTGGTGGTATGGTTAAACGGTTACTCATCCCAATCCTTATTTTGATGCCCTTTCTGATGGGATTCATTCCATCCCCACAGGTGGAGCTGTCAGCTCCCACCCCAACAGGTATTGCCAGTTTCGATGATCCCCCTGACCCGATCGTTCTGCCAACTGCCATCAGCCCCGAACTACCCTGCAATCCGGAAGCTGTGCATGCGGTGTATTTCTACCGCACCGCATGCCCGCACTGTAACGAAATTTTAAATGAAGTGATCTATCCTCTGGAATCAGAATTGGGCGCGGATCTGGATATCCGTCTGGCAAATATTGATTACGCAACCAATTATGAGCTTTTCATCACCTTTCAAGAGTATTTTAATGTAGGCGCTGATGAACGGGTCATCCCCACCATGGTGGTAGGCGATTCCATCCTGATCGGGGAAGATGCAATCCGTGAAAATCTGCGCGAACTAGTGCTGAACGGCATCGCTGCCGGCGGCATTGAGTGGACTGCTCTTGATGGATTTGATCCATCCACCATCATGAGTGAAGGTGCAATTGGAGCAGATGACCAGCTATGCACGCTCGATAGTGATAATTGCGAGGTTGGCACACCCATTTACGCCGCTTATTTCTATCAAACCGGCTGTCAGGAATGCAGCATGGTAGAAGCCGACCTGGCGTATTTGCAGAGCAAATATCCACAGTTAATCGTGGAAAGTTTCAATATTTACGACAGTGCCGGCATGGCAGAGTGGATGGCAGCACGCGTGGGTAGAGAAGATGACCTGCATACCCCGGCTGTTTTTATAGGAAATCAAGCCTGGATCGGGGAAGAGGAAATCGTACCAGATGAGATCTCCACAGCGCTTGAGTGTTTCAAAACGGAAGGTTCACCACGATTCTGGGATGCCTATGATGAATCGCAGGGTAATCAAAACATCATTGAGCGTTTTCGCTCAATGAGCTGGCTGACGGTCGTTCTGGCTGGTCTGGTGGATGGGTTAAATCCCTGCGCTTTCGCCACCCTGATCTTCTTTGTATCCTATCTCTCTCTGAGCGGTAGAAAAGGGAAAGAGATCCTGTTGGTCGGTTTTTCCTTCACACTTGGAGTATTCATAGCCTATCTTTTGATCGGGTTGGGGTTATACCGCATCCTCGATCTACTGGGGAACTGGCTTAATATTCTGGGGAAGATCATTTACGGCATCACGGCTGTTGTTTGTCTGGTATTTGGCGTCCTCAATTTCATCGATTACCTCAAGACCAGAAAAGGGGATCTGGGTGATATGACTTTGAAGCTGCCGGATTCGCTGCGCAAGCGCATCAACGAAACCATCCGCAAAGGGAGAAAAATTGAAGCTTATGCTTTTGGAGCCTTTGTAACTGGATTGATCGTATCACTGCTGGAATTAGCCTGCACCGGGCAAGTTTACCTGCCCACCATCATCTTCGTCAGTAGTGTTCCGGAGCTGCGATTGCGTTCCTTCTTTTATCTGCTTCTATACAACCTGATGTTCATCGTTCCCTTGGTCGTCATCTTCATCTTGGTCTACTTTGGCACATCTTCCAAACAACTAACCGTTTTTATGCAAGAGAAAGGATCTGGCATCAAATTAGCCATGTCGATCCTGTTCATAGTCTTGGGGATATGGTTGGGACTTTCGGTCTTTTAGACCTAACGTTCGTCCACATCAATACAAATAGTCAGTTAGAAAACTGGCTATTTTTTTTAGATATTTCCCCAATTAATAATAGAAACAATGACAAGCCCGATTCCTAAAATGAAGGCATAGGTAGCAATCATGATGGTCGCATTATTGCGCATATGGGGTTCTTTTTTCACTTCATGACGGTAAAGCCATATTCCAACCCCTAAAAGTACGATTGCTGGTACAAAAGCATACATATTATTTTCCTTTTTTTATGGTATCGGTTTATTTACCCCAAATTTCAAGCGATATCTTCCTGATAGTTCACCTGACATTGAGGGCAGATATGCGTGCTGCGCTGCCCCACCACCAATCGCTCTATAGGAGTTCCACACACCAAACAAGGCTTATCTTTTCTTCCATAGACAAAAAACTGGTTTTGAAAATCACCGCCACGATAGACCCAATCAATGCTGGCTCCATTGCGTCTGATTCCCTCTTGCAGTGTTTCCTTGATAGCAATCAACAGTGCACCCGCCTGTTCAAAGTTTAGATCCTGCGCGACCATCAACGGATGTAATTTCGCTTTAAAAAGAGCTTCATCCGTGTAGATGTTTCCCAACCCCGCCAGAAAAGTCTGATCCATCAACAATGGTTTTAATTGTCGCTTATGCTGGCGCAGCATCGTAGCGAACTCAGCGGGAGTGAGCTCCTCTGAAAGTGGTTCTGGGCCAAGCTTGCCCAATTCAACCTGCGGGTCTGCAAGCAGCCACAAGCGCCCAAATTTACGCGCGTCCTCAAAAACAAGACGTTCATTTTCCTGAAAGTAAAAAACGACACGATCATGCTTTTTCAATGGAACACTAGAAACATCAGCAACGTCCTGCTCCACGCGTACATCACCACTCATGCGCAGGTGGACCAAAAGTGTATCTTCAGAGAGGGTCATAACGATATATTTCCCACGCCGCCCAATGTGTTGAACAACTTGCCCTTGAATACGTCGGAGAAATTCCGGGATGGAAGGAGTCGCGATAGAACGTTCCCACAGAACGGAGGCGTGCTCGATGGTGTGTTCCAAAATTGAATGAACCTCCCCCTTTCCTTCACGCAGTGTGCGAGCGATCGTTTCAACCTCAGGAAGCTCAGGCATTATATATCGTCAATTTTAATATCGCGATTTCCGCTATTGAACTGAACTAATCTTTCCCAATCTATCGTGTAGTCATCGTTACAAAATCTCTCGATAAATTCTTTAGTAAATCGATTTTCAATTTTCCCTTTTTCTGAATCGTATAAATCGTTTTGTTCTTTCGCTCTAAATCCAATTGGTTCAATAATCACAGTATATAAATCTTCTATGCCACTGATGAAAAACCAGAAGTTTTGCCCTACCAATTTCCAATAATTGTGTATAAAACTCGTTCGGGTTTTACCATAACAAATACCCAAAATTGGTTGAACAATGGGTGATTTTTGGGATTGTTTCAAGACTTTTACGGCATTTGTGAAATCACTTTCCAATTTTTTATGTTGAGATGAATTTCCCCAATTTGGTCCTGACTTTATTGAAATCAAATAATGCTTGTTGTCTCGTAAAATTTCAAGATCAATTCCTTGCGCAGACGATTTATGACCATTGCTTGTTTTTGAAGCTATGAAAATCGCCAAGCCTTCCAAAAAATCACCGAAAATTTTCTCCTCTGAGGAGGATAGAAAAGCACTCAAGAGACCTTCTACTAAGTTACTTGCTTTGTTTATATTTTTTGCTCTGAATAGATATGGGTTCTTTTTTAAGATTGTATTAAGCTTTAAAGAAGAAATACAATCTAAACGCGTATTATGAAAATATTGAATATTCTCGTTAACGTATTCGTTTATTTCTTGGATATTAATTTTATCCATTTTTTTCCACCCTTTCATTAGAATAATCACCTTTTTTTTCAGCGACAGATGGGATTCTTATTTGCACACCTGATAGTCTTTCATGCGACAAATCGATATATTCTTCCACAATATCAATCCCTAAATAATTTCTCCCTAGTTCCATTGCAGCAAAACACGTGGTTCCAGATCCCACAAAAGGATCTAAAACTAAATCCCCGGGTTCGGTGAATAATTTGATAAACCATTCTGGGAGCTCAACTGGAAATACTGCACTATGATTTTTATTTGAACACTCCGTTGCAAGATATAGTACATTTGTTGGATACACTTTTTTTCTTCCAACCCAATTTGAAATATTTTTCCCAAATCCACTGTTCACTTTTGATTCATCCCGGATTTGATCTGTATCACTGAGATTAGATAATCTATCTTTAGCCCAATCCCCAATCGGAATCATCACATTTTCTTGATAAATTTTAAACTTTTTATCTTTTGTGAAATGCAACAATCTTTCCCAGCTATCTCTGAACCGATTTGGCCATTTTCCTGGGAATGAATTTTTTTTATGCCATATATATTCTTCTGTCCACAACCACCCTTGACTTCTAAGAGCAAGAATTAAGTCTAATACATAGGTATGCCTTTCTCCTGCGACTACTCTTTCCTTAATGTTTAAAACGAAAGATCCCGTTGGCTTTAATACCCTTTTAAATTCTAAGGACTTCGGTAAAAACCATTCTACATAATCATCTGGATGAATACCACCGTAAGTGTTTTTCCTTTGATCAGCATAAGGTGGAGAGGTAAAAATTAAATCAACACTATTCTCTGGTAAGTTCTTTAAAACATCCCCACAATCGCCCAAGAGTATTTTATTTATGTATTCCATAGTAAATAATTATAGAACATTATTGCTATAATAGAATGTCGGATTTAAATAATCTATTCGTTAAACATCTCGCCGACCGAGCGACCCTCGTTCGCTCTGCGGATGACCTCACTTAGCATATTTGCCACAGAGATAATCTTGAGCCGCCCACCGAATTTCTCCTTTTTTGCTTTGGAAATCGGGATGGTATCGGTGGTGATGAACTGTTTTACAGGCAGTGCCGCCAGCGCTTCAGTTGCGCCTTCGGATAGGATGGGGTGAATGAAAACCATCACCACATTCTTAGCTCCATTTTTAATGGCAACATTCACTGCATTGATAAGCGTTCTTCCAGTAGCAACCTCTTCATCCAGCAAAATGACATCGCGATTACGCACATCTCCAATCAAGGTAAGCACCTCGGGGTTATCCGGATGCAGGATGCGCCGCTTCTCAATGAATGCCAGCGGTATATTAAGCTGTTCGGCATAGTTGCGCGCTTTCTTTGCAAAACCCAGATCGGGGGAAAGCAGAACCGGGTTACTCATAGCTGGTTTAATCTCGAGCAAATAATCGATGAGCACATGATAAGCATACAGTACATCACCCGGGATGGAGAAGAAGCCCTGGATCTGGTCAGCGTGTAGATCGAGTGTCATATAGCGATCTGCTCCAGCAGCCTGGATCATATCTGCCACCAGGC
>DMDF01000021.1 GCA_003446605.1 Anaerolineaceae bacterium | reverse complement strand
CCCATGTTTTTTTTTCCCGGATGGTCTGCGAAATCTGCCCCAAGGCTGACAGCCAGAGAAGCACCGCCGATGTTCTCAAATTCATCCGCGTGGATCTTGAGAGGAAAACCAAGTGTCTTGGCGGTGGATAGGATCACGCGGGTCTGTTCCAGATTGAACACAGCCGGTTCGCAAAAAACATCCACAAAGGGCAATCTTTCGTGCGGGTAGTGCATATGCCACCACTCTTTCAATTGTGGCAGCGCATGCTGTATGATCAAGTTGGTATATTCAGCTGGGCGGTCTTTGAACTCAGGGGGTACAGCATGTGCTCCCAAAAAAGTGGGGAGGATGTCAAGCGGAATTTCATCACGTAGCTGCATTAATACTTGCAGCAGGCGCAGTTCTCCATCTACCGTAAGGGCATATCCACTTTTCGCTTCCAGTGTGGTAGTCCCATGCTTCAACGCCGACCAGGCGCGTTGGGTGGAAGCTACTTTCAATTCTTTATCACTGGCAAGACGCGTAGCCTGCACGGTGGCATTGATCCCTCCACCGGCAGCCATGATCTCCATGTAGCTCTTCCCTTCCAGCCGCATGCTAAATTCATTGGAGCGATCTCCTGCCCAGATCAGGTGTGTATGTGGATCGACAAAACCGGGCATCACCACGCGCTGCAGTGCGTCTATTTTATCTTCCTGCGGATATCGCCGGAGAAGATCGCGGGAGCTGCCAAGAGCCTGGATGCTGCCGTCTTGAACCAAGACAGCACCATCTTCAAGGATGTCCAGCTTTCCTAAGCGGGAACCGCGCTGTGCTCCTCCTCGCAGACAAACCAATTGAGACGCGGAGTGAATTAACATGATATTTGAATCCTTCCTTGGATTAGGATTATTATAAGAGCAAAGAAAAAAAGCGAGATGCCTCGCTATAGTAAAATCTAAAGCAAACCATTTCACATGTTTAATAACGAGGGATTCATATGAAGAAAAACAATCCGCACAAGAACATCGAGATTATCCTTTCTCTGCTGGCATTTATTGGTATTTGGATTGGGCTTTCCTATAACCTGGGTGGTCCTATTTACTCTGATGAGCTTCTGTATATTGAAATGGGACTCAACAATCAGCGGGTTGCGAATTATGGAAACCGTTATTTCCATGTTTATTTGCAAAAGGCTTTCATGGCTTTAGCCCCTACTCCCTTGGATGGGCTGCGGGTGTATTGGGCGTTTTTGATCGCCCTAACTGCTCTGTTGGTGTATTGGAGTGCACGGTTGTTTTTGAAAGACAATAACTTCATCCATGGTCTGGTAGCAGTCGCAATTTTCTTTTCTTATCACATGATCTCAGATTATGCTGGAGTCACATCAGTGGATATAACGGCGATGATGATGACCACAGCATTGCTGTTTGTTTATGTGCTTTATCTGAGAACGGAAAAGAAATGGCTGGTGTATCTATTGGGAACACTGAGTTTTTTGGCATTTAAAACTAAAGAGACAACTCTGTTTGCAAATGTGGTCCTGTTTGGCTTTTTCTTTGGCAGAGAAGGGAAGTTCGCCTTCAAGAATGTAGTGCCTTATCTAAAGAGTCTTGTTTTGGGGTTTCTGGGTGGCATTGGTCTTTTCATTATCCTCGATGCAGCCATCCTTGGTAAACCATTCTTTGCCATCAGCCCCGCAACATTCCGGGAGGTTTTCCAGAATTATGCTTACACGGGTGGTTTCCGCAGGGAACCGGTCAGCTGGTATAATGCCTATTTGCTGAATGATATCCTTATCCCCTTTTTGGCATTCGTATTCAGCGGGATGAAATTAAACACGAAAGCCATCACCCCGCAGAGAAAGATATTATGGGCATTCCCTTTGTTGCTGGTCAGTTTTATCACTCTTAATATGTTGAAGATCCCGTGGGGTTTTATTGAACGTTTCTTTTTCCCCGCATTACCCACTATCGCATTTTTGGCTCCCCAGGGAATTCTCTTAAATAAACCTGCCGATAAGAAAGCAACCATCCACATGGGGTTGGTTGCGCTGATCGCGCTGCTGGCTGTGTTGGGCATGCGCCAATTTGGCATGGCATATGTGGAAAATATCGATTGGAACTATGGCAAGTTCCTGGATAGTGTTTATTTTCCGGTTATGTTATCTTTGGCGATCCTATTGTTGATAATGGCGGATAAACAAACCTTCCTCACTTTCGGATTTATGCTTTTCTTCCTCGTCTCCTGGTTAATGCCGCAAATATCTCACAACTATAAGTACATCTATGTTGAACCAACTACAGGTATGAAATACGAAACCAAATATTATCCCTGGTTGGCTTTCAAAGAAGACATCCCAATCAGTAACGATGTGGAAATGTTCACCACTGCTACCATCTACGAAAATAGCGAGGGGGAAACGAGGATGCTTAGCAATAACCCGTATGATATTTTGGGAATGTATAACATGCTATTTGATATGCGGATTAATCGCGATAACCTGACTCTGGTTTATCATCAGGAAGATATTGCGGAACAGATACTGGCACAGCCTTACGATTTTATTCTGCTGTCGGTGGATGACTGGCAATATCTGCAAACCAATTCCAGCAAGACAGTGGCGCAATTGAAAGGGGAATATTCTTTCCAGAGTGATGCCGATGAAATTTTGGTTCTTCTAACTTTGCAGGATCAGTAAGTGGGGATAAAGAAACTAAATAGTTAAATTTGCTTGATGCCCATTGGAGAATTGTTCAAAGGTGATGGAGTTTAATTTTTCCAATAGATCGTTACGTGTATCACACCAAACCAGGCGCATCTGGCAATCCCCTGTGAAGGGACAGATGCCTGGGTTAGTGGTGCATTCATTCAGCATGACCGGTCCATCAATCGCTTCAATCACTTCAAGAACGGAGATCTCTTCGGGGGATTTTGCTAAGGAAACACCACCGTGCGCGCCTCTGGAGGTGTGGATCAAGCCTGCGACGGATAATTGGGAAATGATCTTTGCCAGAAAAGAGGACGGGATATGCTGCTTTTCGGCAATAACTGAGGTTGGTGCTTTATCATCCGGTTCCAATCTGGAAAGATAAATAATGGTCCTCAAGGCGTAATCGGCTTGGCGTGTGATCTGCATTTTTTCTATTCCTCTTTGGATAATTTATCTGCAAATTGTCCACTTTTATAAGTCTAACAAATTAATCCAGGTTTGCAAGTGCTTACAGTATAATCATGCCATGTCCGAATTTCGATTTTATTACCCGGTACAGGTCCGCTATTCCGACCTGGATGCCCAATGGCATGTCAATAACGCCCGTTTTCTGACCTTCTTGGAAGAAGCCCGCCTTCATTATCTGCTTGACCTCGGTTTATGGGATGGCAATTCCTTTCTCGATCTGGGAGTAATTATCGCAGATATTCATATTGCTTATCTTGCACCGATTAAACTGGATGAAGAAATTAAAATTGGTATGCGAGTAGCACGGATCGGGAATAAAAGCATGACCATCGAGAATGAGATTCTTGGATCGCATCATGATGATCTAAAGGCGCGTGCCGAGGTGATATGGGTAACCTATGATTTTCGAACCCAGCAAACCATTCCCGTCCCGGATGCCTGGCGTAAAGTTATCCAGGAATATGAAGGAATCGTATAACCTCCTTTTCTCAGTGAATTATTAAGAATTGGTAACGAGTTGTATTTTGATTTATTTCTTATCTTTCTTTGGTACAATCCTGATAAATTGAGAAACAACGACAGATCCAAGGTGATCTGTTTTATTGATAAAGGAGAGTTCATTGGCTGGTTTGGAGAAGTTTACACAGAGTGCACGGCAAGTTCTAAGCCTGGCACATCAAGAAGCCGAGAAATTACATCACCCGCAAATCCGAGCGGAACATATCCTGCTGGGTCTCCTCCAGGAGAATAACGGGGTCGCCGGGCGGGTATTACGAGAATTAGGTGTTGACCTGGAACGAGCGCGTGAAATGGTCCTACGCGTGACGGGCATGGGTACTGTTACACAACCCCGCCTGGATCTATCAGCGGAAGCACAAAAGATCATCTCTCTATCTTTAGAAGAAGCACGGAAGATGAACAGCCGATACATCAGTACCGAGCATCTTCTGCTGGCGATTGTTAATTCGAATGAAGGTATTTGCGAGGATGTTCTGGCAAAAATGGGAGTTACCTATGAACAGGTGCGCCGTCAGATCACCCGAGAGATTAACCAAAAACAAGCGCCACTAACACGCATGAATGATACCGGTGAGCCGGTCAAGGCAAGTGCAAAACGAACCAAGAAGACCCCACTGGTTGATCAGCTGGCTGTGGATCTGACAACCCAGGCTGAAGAAGGAAAATTAGACCCGGTCATTGGGCGAGAAAAAGAAATCGAACGCGTTGTGCAGATACTAGCACGCCGCACCAAGAACAACCCGGCTTTGATCGGTGAACCGGGCGTGGGAAAGACAGCCATTGTGGAAGGTCTTGCCCAGCGCATCACCGAAGGAGATGTGCCAATTCCGCTGCTTGGGAAGCGTGTTCTGCGGTTGGATGTTGGATCACTGGTGGCAGGCACCATGTACCGCGGGCAGTTTGAAGAGCGTTTGAAGCGGGTCATTGATGAATTGAAGCGCTCTGACGCAATTCTTTTCATTGATGAGGTACACATGTTGGTCGGAGCCGGATCGGCGGGTTCCTCTGTGGATGCTGCCAATATCCTGAAACCGGCACTTTCGCGGGGAGAATTGCAGGTGGTTGGTGCGACAACCCTGGATGAATATCGCAAGAATATCGAAAGCGATGCAGCCCTTGAACGGCGTTTTCAACCGGTCATTGTCAATGAACCCAGCAAGGAAGAAACGCTTGCCATTCTGCGCGGCATTCGTAAGAACTATGAAGAACATCATCACCTGGTGATCTCCGATGAAGCGCTGGAAGCAGCCACGAATTTATCTGCCCGCTATATTACCGACCGTTTTCTACCGGATAAAGCAATTGACCTGATTGATGAAACTTCGTCACGGGTGCGCATGTATAAAAGCGAATCGGCAAAGGAAACCAAACATATCACCGATGAGCTCAAGCAACTGCGCGCAAAGCATTCTGACTTGATGGAACAGGGCGCGGAAGAAAGCGCCCTGGAGATAGCTGCACAGATCAAGGAACTGGAAGAGAAGATCAATACCATCAAAGACCAATGGGATCGCAACAATAGCCCTGTAGTGCACGCGGATGATATCGCAGAACTGGTCTCCATGTGGACGGGTGTGCCCATCATGCAGCTTGCACAGGAAGAATCTATTCGCTTATTGAATCTGGAAAAAGAATTACACGAGATGATCGTTGGGCAGGAAGAAGCCATCGAGAGGATCGCCCGTGCTGTGAGACGAGGTAGGGCTGGATTAAAAGACCCCAAACGCCCGATCGGTTCTTTCATGTTCCTAGGACCGACCGGTGTGGGAAAGACTGAATTGACCAAAGCGCTGGCTCGCATTCTATTTGGCAGCGAAGATGCCCTCATCCAATTAGATATGTCGGAATATATGGAACGGCATACCGTTAGCCGTTTGATGGGTTCTCCTCCTGGATATGTAGGGTACGAAGATGCTGGGCAGCTCACTGAAGCCATTCGGCGCCGCCCCTATTCAATCGTGGTCTTCGATGAGGTTGAGAAAGCCCATCCGGAAGTTCACAATACCCTGCTGCAAATACTGGAAGAAGGTCAGTTAACGGATGCACATGGGCGCAAGGTTAATTTCCGCAATGCTATCATCGTAATGACCTCTAACATCGGAGCCGAAATGATCAAACACCAATCCGGTTTGGGTTTTGTTCTGGAACAGGATGAGAAAAAAGAGGAAGAGCACGTCTACACCGAAATGCGTGAGAAGCTGCTTGATTCTCTTAAGAAAGCCTTTCGACCGGAATTTCTCAACCGTCTGGATAACGTGATCGTATTCCATCCGCTGAACAGGGAGCATATCCATCAGATCGCAGAAATGGAACTAACCAAGGTAGCAAATCGCCTTTCTGAACGAGAGATTCGCTTGCGCGCCAGCCAGGCAGCCATTGATAAGGTGGCTGAAAAAGGTTTTGATCCTGATATGGGCGCCCGACCCCTGCGCCGGGTTATTCAACTCGACATCGAAGATAAATTATCGGATGCGCTATTGTCTGAAACCTTCCACGATGGGGATGATATTCTGGTAGATGTGGATGCTGAAGGAAATTTCATCCTGGTGGAAGATAAAGAACGCCAGCCTTTGGGCAACGCAGTGAAAATTGGCGCATAATAACCGCAAATCTTAAAGAAAGGGAAGATGGAGATGTATCTTCCCTTTTTCCGTTTTATACTTAGATTGGGTTGCTATGGTGAAGTTTCAAACACGCTATGTATGTCAAAATTGCGGTCGCGTTTCTGTAAAAGCGCTTGGGCGCTGCCCGCAGTGCGGGGAGTGGGATTCGATGGTCGAAGAGGTCATCCAATCCAGCGCTGAAGAACGTAAAGGGAGCGCCCCCATTCTGACTAATTCCAAACCGCTAAAAATGGATGAGATCAGCGCAGAGAACACCCAACGCTGGGATGTAAGCATCGGCGAATTTTCACGCGTATTGGGCGGCGGGATTGTGCCTGGTTCCATCGTTTTGGTGGGTGGCGACCCCGGAATAGGAAAGTCGACCCTCTTGCTGCAAGTTGCACTGGAATTTGCCCGGCAGCGCAATGTGCTGTACGTTTCGGGGGAAGAATCAGGGCAGCAGATTAAAATGCGCGCTTACCGATTATTGAAGAAGCCATCTGCTGAGGAAACCGTACAATTTCCTCAGCATCTTTATTTACTTATGGAAACTGATTTAGATGCTATCCTGGCACATGCCCAGCATATTGCCCCCCAACTACTCATCGTGGATTCAATCCAAACCATGGCGATGAACGCCTTCACCTCCAGCGCCGGGTCGGTTACCCAGGTGCGGGAATGTGCTTCCCGTCTGCGTGAATTTGCCAAAGCCAGCGGCATCACCGTATTCCTGATCGGACACGTGACCAAAGAAGGTATGATCGCCGGTCCGCGTGTACTGGAACATATTGTGGATACGGTCATGCAACTGGAAGGGGATCGTTTTCAATCTTACCGAATCTTACGCACCATGAAGAACCGTTTCGGTCCCACTTCTGAAGTAGGGGTATTTGAGATGCGCGAAACGGGAATGGTAGAAGTGTCTAACCCTTCTGAAGCGTTTCTGGCAGAACGAATGCAAAACACACCTGGATCTGCTGTGGCAGTTGCTATGGAAGGCACACGCCCGTTGCTGATAGAAATTCAGGGACTTACCAGCACGACCAATTTTGGTAATCCACGACGCACCTCCAACGGGGTTGATTTCAATCGCTTGCTGCTGGTGATTGCTGTACTTACTCGCCGCAACAGACTCAAGCTCTATGATCAGGATGTTTTCGTTAATGTGGTGGGCGGATTCAGTGTGGATGAGCCGGCAGCGGATCTGGCGATTTCAGCTGCCATTGCTTCTTCCTTGCTCGATAAATCCGTATACCCTGACATGGTACTGATTGGAGAGGTGGGTTTATCCGGCGAACTGCGCTGGGTGAGCCAGATGGCAGCTCGCTTGAAAGAAGCTGCGAAAATGGGCTTTACCAAAGCTATCATCCCCAAGCGCCTTCGCAAAGGGGAGTCTTTGCCGTCAGGGATCGAGATCATTGAAGCCCGTTCCTTGCGCGATGCGGTACAATCAGCTCTTATACAATGATTAGAAAGAGGTCGGTTATGGATAATCTCCTGGAAGTTGATCCGGTATGGAAAGTGCGTTCAAACCATTCTTTGGAACATGCCACCCTGCATGTTCTATCCACCAAAGTAACGCGCGCACGTGTGAGTGGATTATCGGATGCAGGCGGTTTCTGGCTGCTGGGACGTTTACCGACTGATCTGGTGCTGGAGTCAGCACAGGAAGCCTTGAAGCGACTGCAGGACGGAGAAAAGGGGTTGGCGATGCATGAGCACTGCGGATCAAACCTGGTGCCGAGCATTGTTGTCTCTGGGGGGCTCGCCTGGCTGGCAATGGCAGGTACAGGCGATAGTCTGCGTAAGAAAACACGCCGCATCCCACTGGCTGTCATCATGGCATTGCTTGGTTATGAAGCTGCTAAACCGGTCGGACCCTTGCTGCAGGAAAAAGCGACCTCTACCGACCATTTCGATGGGATGCTGGTACGTGAAGTACGCGTTTACAAGCCTTATGACTTCATCATTCACCGCGTGATCACTGAATTTAAAGTTGGATGAAGGAAATGCCTGCTCAATCACCGTCAGAAGATACCCAGAAACCATCTGTATATATCTTTATTGGCGATGACCTCGACGCGATCCGCTCTGTTGAGGTAAGATTCATCAAAGAAATGGGAAATCCGGATTATGCTTCCCTCAATATCGCGAGGTTACATGGTCAGGTAGATTCCCTGGATGAGCTGCTTAAGAATGTAAGCCTTTTCCCATTTGGCGTAGAGCGTCGCCTGGTCATCTTTGCCCAGCCGCTTGATCGTATCAATAAGTCTGATACTGAACGCTGGCAGCAGATTATGGAACATATTCCCCCTACTACCGCTCTGGTATTGGAGATTCACAGCATTTGGGTAAAGACAAAAAATGGGTGGAAATGGGATAGTTATGCTTCTCACCCCTGGTTCGAAAAATGGAGCGCTCAAAAAGAAGCCTGGTTATATAAGGAAGAATTTCGCATTCCCTCCCGTTCCGGTCTTCCTGCCCGCATCCAACAAATGGTGAGCGAAGAGGGCGGAAAAATCCAACGTCCAGTTGCGCTCGAATTGGCTGGGATTGCAGGGAATGATGTTTTACGGCTCAGACAGGAAGTAAAAAAACTGTGCACATACACGGGTTTTGAAAGGGAAATTACCCGCGACGATGTTCGTATGCTGTGCACTCTTATTCCTGAAGAAGATGTATTCGCCATGGTGGATGCCTTTGCCCTGGGAGATAGCAGTACCGCGCTCCATCACCTGAAATTGATGTTTGCCAACCAGGATTATGTGCGTGTATTTTCCATGATCGTGCGTCAATTTCGCATGCTGTTATTGACGAAAGAAGCATTATCTGAAGGGATTAGCAGTGCGGACACCATCGCTGGCTTAATCCACGAACATCCGTATGTGGTCAAAAAAGTGATCCAGCAGTGCCGGCGCTTCACCTATGAAGAATTGAAACAAATCTATTTCGCGCTGTATGATCTGGATGGTGAGATCAAGCGTGGCAACGTTTTACCCGAGGTTGGATTGGAGCTGGTCTTTTTTGAAAAGATCAGAACCCCGCTGGGTCAGGAATAATGCAGCACTTTATCCCGTAATTCACCCCATTTGAGCGCATCCGCGATACCCTGCTCGATTGAGAGCTCAGTCTTCCAATTTAATAATTTAGCTGCTAGGTCAGCATTAGCATACGCTCCGGCAGCATCTCCGGGGCGGCGCGGACCCTCGCGTTTGTTGATGGAGTGACCGATAACCGATTCAAAAGCGGTGACCAGTTCACGTACGGTGACACCATTACCTGAACCGAGGTTGATAACCAGATAGTTCTCTTTCGGATTGCATGCTCGTTTGAAGACTGCATCAAAATCGGTGACCGCATTGATGTGAGCGCGTACCAGATCCCAGATGTGGATATAGTCGCGGATGCCAGTGCCGTCACGGGTGGCATAATCAGTGCCGGTGATAACAAATTCAGGCAGCCTGCCCAACTGCACCTCCACCATCTTGGCGACCACATGGGATGGGTTCTGATCGTGCAGCCCTGAGCGCATCTTGGGGTCAGCTCCAATCGGGTTGAAATAACGTAGGGCGATGCCCTGCATACCATACGCCTGGCAGAAATCTCGCAGTATCATCTCCATCATCATCTTGGTGCGTGCGTATGGATTGGTGGGATTGAGCGGGGAACTCTCGGTGACCATGAAACCAGGAACAGTGTCATAAATGGAGGCGGATGAGCTGAAGACGATACGCTTGCAGCCTACCTTATGAAGGGTATCAAATAATTCTAGAGATTTGCCCACATTCTCACGGTAGTATTCGTAGGGTTTCTGGGTGGATTCGGGGACGACGATTAAAGCAGCACAGTGGATGACCGCCTCAATATCGGGATGGTCTTCAAAAATACCCTGTACCAGCGCCTTATCGGCGATATCGCCTCTGTAAAAGGTGCGGTTTGCGGTGAACTCCGCTTTTCCGGTTACCAAAGAATCCAGGATGATGGGAGTGTGCCCATTATCTTCCATGGCAGATGCGATCGTGCTGCCGATATAACCGGCACCTCCAGTGATCAAGAATTTCATGTTCCCTCCATTACAAAGCGATGTTGTTGTTAAATTTAAAGGATACCGACCCCGTTGGAGTTGAACTCATCCACAGCTCTTTGGCTGAACTCATCTTCAGCCAGTGTTTTTAATAGGTCGAAATTAATGGTGAGATGCTTTACGCCTGCGCTGGCAGCTTCGTAGATCTCTTGCTTGCTCTTGAAACTGGCTGCCAGTACTTCAGTGTCCTGATTGCCAGCCAGCAGCCGCACCATTTTAGGACCTAACTCTGCCCCTTCCGGCATCCACTGTTTGGCACGGTTATGATAGTAGATGGCATAGCGCGCACCGCAGGCTTGCGCAAGCAGAGCTTGCTCTGGTGAAAAGATGGCAGTGATGGCACAGGTATAATCATCTGATAAACGAGCTGCTACTTGAAAACCAAGGGTTGTGGCAGGAATTTTCAAGACCAGCTGATCAGAGAGAAGGTGGTGTGCTTCGAGCGCTTCCTGCAGCATGCCATCCAGAGTGGGTGCGGTCAGTTGGTAAAAAACATACCCATTCACCATCGCAGCTAATTGTTTCAGAGTTTCACGGGGTGGCAGGGGGCTCTTTGCCAACAAACCCGGGTTGGTGGTTACCCCACCGATCCAACCCCAATCAGCGGCTTGCAGCACTTCTTCCGGGATGGCGGAATCTACGTATATGGTCATCTCATCTCCTGTAGAATTGCGCTTTATTATATCCCCTTATGACTTTTCAAATAATGACCATGAACGAAGGATACAAGCGCCAATCCATAGGGAAAATATGAAATACACTCGCCATTTATAGATATGGTGAGTGTATTTTTGTTTGTCAATTGATTAGCAACAGCTTTACTCTGTTAGATCCACGATCTCAGCAGAAGGCGCGTTCTCTTTTACTGATGCGATACCGTTTTCTATGGCGGATTTGGAAGAATACATTTCACTTCTTCCAATGGGTTCATTGTTCTTGGCTTTCAGCACAAAATAGGGTTCGCCTTTTTTTGATTCCAGACGCTCGTACTGTCCATCAAGCTTCGAATTCTTTTTTACGGATTCAATTCCGTTCATAGCGCCGGATTTAGTAGTGTAGCGTTCGCTGGTAAGGATGATCTTGCCATTGGAAGCTTTTAGATTGAACATAAACTGCCCCTTGCTGTTTTTAAGTTCAATTTTTCCTGCCATTTATTGTCTCCTTCTTTAATATTTCCCATAAATATATTCATTTTCTATTTATTATTATGCCGATTGCAACCACGGAAGCAATCTTGTGCTATGTTGATACAAATCTAATAATCAAAGATAGAACATGAACGGTTATACTGGAGACATGACCGAGATAACGCGTGACCTTTCACTGGACGAAAAGGGGATACACTACGATTTTGTGCGAGCATCCGGACCGAGCGGACAGAACGCCAACAAGATAATCCCGGGAGCGCAACTATTTTAAAATAATTTATCTTGAAGTGTAACTATCATGATCTTCGTTACTTTATCTCTCCCCTTAAAACATTTAAAATGATACTGAAGTATTTGCTCAGAACTGTGGATATACTACAGGAACGTATTATTATTACCATCAATTCCGTTGTGGGGATAGCAGCCCCTATTCCCAAACCTGGACATTGAGCAGTGTACCTGGTACTCTCCTTAAACTTAAAATTTTGCAGTAATCTACAAATCAGTAATCTACAAATAGTGATATTTTTAACTATCCTTATCAGTGAATTTTTGATGGTATTATCCAATTACGGATTGGTGGATTTTTTCGCTAATCCGATGTCATTATTTTAAATACTTATTGGGAAATCCTGAGTTCATCAACAAAGGTATCTCGATGAAGTTTAAGCCCAACCATTTCAAATTTAAGCAGATACTGAAGCCTTCTTGGTTGCAGATCGTGGGGGTGTTCATCATCTGCTGCGGCATCAGTCTGTTTTCTGCCATGCTGCATACAGTCGAAGTCACTTCTACTGCCGAGGTCGCGGAACACTGGCGGGGCAAATATGACATCCTGGTCAGATCCGAATCTTCCGTCTCTGACGTGGAGCGAGAGACCCAGTTGGTGGAAGGAAATTATTTGGGAACATCTTATGGGGGGATTACAGATGAACAATATACCTTGATCAAGAGTATCGATGATGTGGAAGTGGCGGCACCGGTCGCCACGGTCGGGTATTTTGTGAACTATACTGGCTCTATCATCGTGCGCGTGGATCCGTGGGAGGAAAACACACTCTATCAGATCAGGACCAAGTGGCTGGGAGATACCCCGGAGCTGCAGGGAGCGCCGGAGCAGTATAGCTATTTCGCAATTGCTAACAATGCTCGTGATGTAATCATAGAGGGAAATCTCTTTCATACTCTTGCGGTGCGGGCAAATGCAAAAATGGCAGAATTGGTAATAGGCTATATTCCTTCCCAATGGGTGTTGGTGGCGGGCATCGACCCCCAGCAGGAGACGCAGTTGATCGGGCTGGATGAGGCACTTATCGAAGGGGACTACCTAAAGGATGAGCCCCTCTCGCCGGGATGGGATAGTGTTTCTGGTAAAAGAGTCTCCAAGGTACCGCTCATCATCAATGACCAGACCTACAGTCGGCTGGGGGTCTCGATACGCATTGACGACCTTCCGTTGGAGGATATTACTGAAGTGAACAATATCTCTTCAGCTTATGATCCTTCTGATGAGCGCATACGAAAATTGGTGGAGCATTATACCCCCATTATGGACGCTCAAGGCGAGCTTATCCTAGACGAGGAGGTCGACCTGACGCAGGAGCGCAAACCGCTGGCGGTTCAGTCGGTGGTATTCAGCACCCGCTATGGGGGAGCGGTGAACAGCAAGATGTTGGGCAGAGAATATGACGAGATTAGCGGTGTTGTGGTCATGCGAGATATCTCACTTGTGCCTGGCGGATATGCTTACCAAGTGGTAGACCCCTCTCCTTTCAACGACCAGGTACCTATCTTCCGACTGAAGAAGTATGGCACCTGGGGAGAAGAACTGAGTGATGAACTTAAGGCAGCGAGTGAAAAATATGAGGAGAATTTTTATAAGAACCTACCGCTCATTGCAGACGAAGAGGTTATTTACCGCCCACTGAGGAGCCATGAACCGGAGGGTTTCACGTTCGAGGTGAGGGGCATTTATGATCTCAGCGACATCTACGCCAGCATTGATGAGCTATCCTACGCGCCATTGGGCATCTATGATCCGCCACTGGCGGAACTGAAGTATGACGAATCTGCACAACCTCTCCCTGCGCAAACGATCTTGCCGGGGCTGAACCCAGGAGCGGTGGTGACGCGCCCACCCCTGGCACTGACCAATCTGCAAGGAGCCAGCTATCTGAGCGGGCAAGAAGATTATATCGACGCCATCCGCGTACGGGTGGTAGGCATTGAGGAATATTCAGAAGAAAACCTGCATAAGGTGGAACGGGTGGCGAGTGAGATCAGCGAACGGACGGGACTGCATGTGGATATCATCGCCGGCTCCTCGCCGCGTGATGTGTGGGTATATGTTCCCGAAATGGGTTATCTGGAAGAAGAATGGACCACCCTGGGTGCTGTACAGCGTATCACCCACGGGATCAATGCGGTGAATATCTCCTTGATGATCATTTTCTTGATCGTATGCGGCGTGTTCATTGCACTCACTACCAATATATCCTTGATGTCTAGAATTGAGGAAGTTGGTGTCTTGCGATCGGTAGGCTGGAGAAAGAGGGATGTATTCAGATACCTCTTATCAGAATTGATCGCAATTGGTTTGGTGGGGGCTATCTCTGCAGCAGGATTTTCGCTATTGCTTACAAGATCGCTGGGAGCAGATTCCTCCCTATTTTCGATCATCGGCACAGCGCTGGCAGTTCCCCTGCTATACACTGTTTCCGGCATTCCGGCGATCAAACGGGTCGTGCAAAAAACACCCTGCGAACTGCTCCAAAGGGGCGAATTCTCACATCAACATCAAGCTGAAAAACGACCATGGAAAAAACTCACTTTTTTCCATTTCTTTCTTACCCAATTCTCACGGCGCAAACGCCGTAATCTGTTCACACTATTGACATTTTCCACCGGCATTACCTTGGTCAATCTGGTCGTAAATATCCTGTTGAATCTGCAAGGCATCCTGCAGGTCACTTTATTGGGTGAATTCATCGCGCTGCGCTTGCGGAACTACCATTTTGTGATTGTGGGAATTGCCTTGGTGATGGGGATGCTGGTGATGTATGAAAACTTGTTGCTTGGCATAAGGGAACGATTGGATGAGTTTAAGTTTTTGCACGCTGCCGGCTGGAAGAAAAAGCATATCTCCAATTGGATCATTCTTGAGAGCGTTTTTCTCAGCGGGATCGGGGGGATCATCGGGAGCACACTGGGGACGCTGATCTTTTGGTTGCTTTCAAAGACCCTCACCACGAATACGCTCATCATTTTTGCCGCTGGCTTTGTGGTGTCTTTGCTCATCGGGTGGATTATAGCTGTGTATCCGGCTCGTACGATCCCACGGCGTTTGTTTTTAAAATATGAAGCGAATGGAAAAGCCAAGAAGAAAATGAGACCCATGCTCCTGATAGCACTGCTGTTGGTGGTGCTGGGAGGTGTCATTTTTTGGGCGGGGAAGGGTTCGCTGATACCGCAGAGCTGGTCATCCAGGAGCACTCCTACTGAGGAGATGATTTATGACCAATTTGGAATTGATAGCGCAGCGATGATGACAACCATCGAAAATGTAAGCGAAGAAGGTGCGGCGACACTCTCCAATAGCGCTTCCCAAAACATAGTTGCAGAAATTGTACAAACATTCGAAAGCTATGGATTAGCTATCCAGCGCGAGTGGGTACCCCTCCAGGCACTCACCATCTATAACGCTGATGGAGTTGGATTGGATACAATATATGGGGCTGACTATAAATATCTGAGTACTGCAGGAGAGAACAGCCGTCTTATAGCCATAGCATCTCACCTGGGGAACTTGCAGGAGTACGTAGGGAAACGTTTTCCTCTCCTGTATAAAACAGAGGATGGGCACTGGCCAACGACGAATGCACTAAAGGGAAAGATTCTCCTTGTGGACGAGGATTTTTATGTGAATGCTCCTTTGGATCAAGGCATTGGAGCAGCTTTGGTACAAAATGCGGATCTATCTGCAACTGCCTTCACAGTGAGCACGGATTTGACTCCTGAAATGAAAGATATGCTGGCTAGCCGCGCTGATCTATTTGCCAGTGTAACGCTTGGAGAAGCGGTCAGTGGAGTCATTCATGGAAAGGACCATCCAGAAAAGGAGATTTGGGTCATCAGTCATTATGAATCTTCCTTGAACAGCCCGGGTGCAGATCAAAGCGCAAGCAGCATTGCTACCGTGCTTGAACTAGCCCGCTTGTTTGCAAATGATCCCCCGGCATGTACGGTGCGATTCATCTTGCTGCCAGGGCAGGAGAGCATCTACAGTGGCTTGATCACCTATCTCCAACTCCATGCCCAGGAAACCTCACGTGTTGTGGCTGCTTTCGATATCGCCTGGACGGGCAATTGGGAGAGGTTGCTTGTCAGCGAATATCTGGAGGAGATGGAGTCATCTGTCGACACCACTCGCATGGAAAAAGAAGGACAATATTTTGTGGAGGGGTATTGGTCGAAATTTATCAACCTGGATGAAGAGGATGTTTTGGAGAACTTCACCCTGCAGACAACCCGTCGCATGGGGTTGAGCGAGAGCCCGGCAGCCTTGAAAGCTGCTGTGAAACAGGCTGGAAAAACACTGGACATCCCTATTTCATCCTCGTTGGAAGAATGGTATTTTCCCACGTCCCTCCCGATTCTTTTGTCGGATGATCTGCCTGCGATTGGCATTTACGGGGTGGGAAATGAAATGCTGGGAAGCGAATATGACGATTTGTCTACCATCCAAGAAGAGGACCTGGTCAAGGTGACTGCTTTGATTTATCAGAGCATACAGAATGTCATTGGAGAAGAAAAATGAACGATATTCTGATGGAATGTTGGCAATTGGGCAAAGATTACAGCAGTGGCACGCGCATGGTGCGTGCGGTGAAGGACGTCTCCCTGTGGTTGAAAAGAGGATATTTCACCGCCATTATGGGTCCTTCGGGAAGTGGTAAGACAACGCTGTTGAATTTGATTGGTACGCTGGATGTACCCACCCATGGGAAATTGTTTTTTGAAGGGGTTGCTGTTGATTCGCTAAACGATGATCAGCTGGCTGATTTTCGCAGGGAAAATATTGGTTTTGTCTTTCAGTTGTTCAACTTGATTCCGTCCCTGAATGTGATGGAAAATGTGATGATTCCGCTTTTACCCTTTCGCAACGAACTTTCCTTTGATTTAGAAGAGAGAGCAAAAGAATTGATCGAGATGATCGGACTGGGGGAGCGCTTTGATCACCTACCCGGGGAACTTTCAGGGGGGGAACAACAACGGGTTGCCATCGCGCGTGCCATGATCAATCATCCCAAATTGATCCTGGCGGATGAACCAACCGGGAACCTGGATACGGGCATGGGAAAGGAGGTAATGAATTCGCTCAAGCAATTGAAAGAGGAACAGGGAACCACCATTCTGTTGGTGACGCATGATGTGAATATTGCCTCTCATGCAAGTGAGATCCTGAACATCAAAGATGGCATGCTCGTTTCATGAGAGCATTTCTCAGATGAAATAAAAATTCATAGCGGCATCTTCTCCAGGCGGGTAAAATACCTTAATATAGAGATTTATGATCAAAATTACCGCGTCCCTCTCTCTCAATGAATCTGAACTGCATTACGATTTTGTGCAAGCATCCGGTCCGGGTGGGCAGAATGTCAACAAAGTTGCCACAGCGGTGCAGTTGCGCTTTGATGTGGCGCACAGCCCATCCCTGCCAGAGCCGGTGCGAGCAAGGTTAATGCGACTGGCAGGCAGCCGTATCACAAAAGAAGGAGAACTGATCATCAATGCCAGCCGCTACCGTACCCAGGAAGCCAATAAAGAGGACGCTTTCAATCGATTGGTGGCACTGATCAGGGAAGCAGCCCAACCACTCCGCCGGCGCCGGGCAACGCGTCCCTCCCATGCAGCCGTAGAACGGCGCCTGGAGAAAAAACGCCGGCAGGCGCAAAAGAAGCGCGAGCGGCGTTCGACGGATTACAAAGAATAAAAGTAGGTCAATTTGACTTGGTGAAAATCAAGTTAATCCACTTTCTTTTGTTGTTAAACCAAACTTTAGAAGCCTAAATTTTCCTTGACCAAAATCATGCTGGTGCGCCCGGGGGTAATCTCCTTGTGTACAATCAATAACTTACTGACATTGCTGTTTATGCCATAAGCCTGTAAGATGCGTTCGTCTTCCAAAGGAAGAGTATATTCATAAATGCGTCTGATGGCTTCATCCAAATTAGGAACGATCTTCTGCGTGCCGACCACCCAGATCACGTGCGCAGCACTGGCGGCATACCCGGCTAACTGGCTGCCGGTGTTGGAGGCGATCACCACCGAGCCATCTTCGGTCACGGCATGCACGCTGCCGATCATATATTCGGGGGTGGCTCCCAGTTTGATCATCTCGCGCATCTGGGTCTTGTTGTCCATGGATGCCAGTTTGACGCGCACCGAGTCATAGCGTTTATCTACTTCTGCAGGAATGCCTAACGCATCGAGGGTGCGGGAGGTGCCAGTGAACACTTCTGCACCCGCTGGAATGGTCTCAAACAATTTGCTTTTGGCTTCTTCGCCATTTTGAGCAATGAGCGTATGAATGCCGTTCGCTTCCAAGGCTTTGGCAGTGCGCTCAATTTGCTGATCGCTGGCTAGGACTGCATATTTCATATTGGGGGTCAATTTCGATTTTGTCATGATGTATTTCTCCTGATTTCTATATTTTATGATAACATATATATGTTGTTAAAACAACAACTGTAGACTATTAAACTCGTGTTGCAATAATAGGTCAACCATCAATTAACTATATTTGTTGGGAAAACAACAAAGGAGCAAAAATGTTGGAAAACATTTCTACTGAGCAGCGTATTGACCCCCGTGTGAAGCGCACACGGGCTTTAATCGAACATGCGTTTAATGAACTTCTTGAAGAAAAAGGATTCCAATCGATCAGTGTGCAGGATATCACCGAGCGAGCAGAAATCAACCGCTCCACATTTTATGCTCATTTTGTTGATAAATATGCCCTACTTGAAACCAATATTACCCAAACTTTTCGGCAGGAGCTGGAAAAAAGAACATTGAGCGCTTGCCACTATAGTGTAGAAAATTTACAAATTCTGATTGTGACGGTGTGTGATTTCATTATGCAGGCGAAAACCCATTGTAAAGCGACTGGCAGTCAATTTGAAATTCTGGTAGAAAAACAAGTTAAACAGGAAATTCGGGATTTGTTGGAGTATTGGTTGGAACAATCCGGTTCAACAACGGATCCTAAACTAGCGGCTACGGCAGCTAGCTGGGCGATTTATGGGTTGGCACTGCAATGGAGTAATGATAAACAACATACGAATGCTGAGTTTTTTACAGAGCAGATCTCCCCACAGATTCAGGCTATCTTACAGTTAAACCAATGACGCTGTTTTAATATATGTTCGATTATTTTGATTCGAACGGATGAAGTCTAATCTTCGTAGATCTTTTTATATTCCGGTTCGTTGCGGATATTCTCAAAATCGGGGTCTTCTTTGGACCACTCTTTCATATCCGGGCGCATCTTGAGTGCTTTTTTCAGCGTGGTGATGGCTTCCGGTTTCATGCCAGAGACCGAATAGAAACATGCCAGATTATACACAGCGATGTATTCCCATTCGGGCAGGATCTTGAGTTGTGCTACCAGATTCTCCTGTAGCGCTACCCCTTCATCCAGCCTATCGTGTTCGGCAAGATAGCGAGAGAAATGCCACTCGTCATGCCAGCAATCCCCCAAAAATTGGTGGTACAACGCACGACCATGCGTCCATTCGTATAATTCCGTATCCATTAACTCATCTTCGGAAAAAGATTCGAGCCATTTCAATATATTCTCCCTGACCTGCGTGTTTTCTTTCAGAACGGATTCCCAACTGTCATGGCAGTGTTTCTCCAGCAACTGATCGTTGATTTGATTGATATCTTCAGGCGTTTTCTTAATTTCTTTTCCATCCGCGCTATCTTGAAGATTTTCAAGGAAGATATTCCACCAAAATGTACTGTGAATGAGTACGTTCTTAAATGACCAGCGTTTCACGGAACCGATCTCTTCTTTTTCTTGTTCGGTCAGATTATCAAGCAGTTTTTGCTGATCAGCAGAAACGACTTCGATGATTTTTTTTATTTTGTCTTTTATGGTCATTAGGTACCTGCTTTTTGTTGGTTGTTTCTTCATTGTAACAAAGGCGTTAGAAGAAACCAATATACAATAATCCTGATCATAATTGATGGATAGTATTATGGGGTGGAAAACGAACTCTTGCAATGCTCTTTATCTTTACAAAAATGATTGTGTTATTAATCATCTATCTTCAAGGAAAGTTTTTTTGCCGGCATATTGGCAGGCTGCTTTTTTTTATTAACCAGGCTGATGCCGAATACGATCAAAGCACCACCCAGTACAGAGGGCAGTGTTATCCTTTCGCCTAGGACGACAGCTGCAATGAGCATGGTGGCGATTGGCTCGATATAAAGGTACGCTCCCACACTGGCTGAAGTCAAGTTTTGCAGTGCGTCATAATAGAAAAGATATGCCAGGAATGTGCAGAATACACCCAGATACAGGATGCTGATCCATCCAGAAATGGTGAATGTGTAAAAATTTTGCCAGCTTTTTTCAACCACAAATTGGATGCTGGTGAGCAACCAACCAAACAGCATGGAAAAGAAAGTCGTTTTCAAAGCGGAACGTCTTTGTAGGGTGCGGCTGAGGAGGATAGAATAGACTGCCCAGTTTGGGGCACTTAGCAAAACATACACATCGCCCGGGGCGCTAAATCCAGTTTGGAAAATACCGCGGATGTCTCCATTACTGACCACCAGCAATACCCCTGCACTTGCCAGCGCGATGCCGAGCACACTAAATTTCCCCAGCTTTTCACGGAGAAATAATCGGCTAAACAAGACCATGAACAAGGGCGTGGATGCCACGATCCAGGCGGTTGTGGAAGCCTGAGAAGTAACTAACCCGGTGGATTGCAACCACTGGTGCAGGGTTACTCCCATTGCTCCCAGCAGGGTATATTCCAACACCTCTTTCCACCCGGAAAGGTGCAGCAGGTTTTTTTGAAGGATGATAGGGAAGAGACATAACACGCCAATCAAAAAGCGCAGCCATACCACCGCAGCTGGTGAGGATTCACCTACAGCTACTTTGATAGCGATGAAAGATCCACCCCAGAAAATAACAGCCAGTACCATTTTGGCTTTTGATAAGAATAAGGGATCCTGCTTGGGGTTCATGCTAATTCACTTTCAAACAGCGCAGCAAGACCTGGCGGCGATGAGGGCGGGTGCGGTGTTCAAAAAGAAAAATTCCCTGCCATGTACCCAATGCCAGCAAGCCATTATCAATGGGGATTGTCAAACTGCTTTGGGTCAGGGTTGTACGTAAATGAGAGGGGGAATCATCTGCTCCCTCGATGGTGTGACGGTACCAATCTTGCCTTTCTGGCGCCAGACGTTCATAAAATTCTTCTATGTCATGGCGAGCGCTTGGATCAAAGGCTTCGCTAGTTACAAGAGATGCACTGGTGTGAGGAAGAAAAAGATAACACATCCCTTCCTGCACATTCCACTCTCGCAGTGCAGTCTGGATATGAGAAGTGATTTCGATCATTCCTTTCCCGTGTGTGTCAATCTGGAGTGTTGTTTTTAACCAATTCATGCGTGTCCTTCCGGTGTGATTCCCAATTTTAGTCGCTTTTAACGTTAATGGAGCATTAATAAAAAATGTGGATAAAAAAGGTCTAAAATATTACGCAATGAAGATACCCATTGGGAGTATATATGATTAACCAAAAGGAGCGGTTTCTTGATAGATAACCTGCAGGAAAAGCTTAACTTTCTTTACCGCAACGGTAAAGAATTGGGGGAGAGTGGTGACACACAACAAACCATAAACAAAATATTGGATGAAATTATCGCTATCACGAATTCTGATCAAGGTTATTTATTTACCATATCTGAGCAGCATGAACTGATACCCTACGTTTTACGCAGGAATACCCGTGAAAATATTCCCCTGGAACAGGCGATGATCCCTCAGAGGATGCTTGAAACCATCCTCGCGACCGGAGAGCCCGTTTTCTCACAAGATACCCAAACAGATAAACGTTTTACAAGTTATATGAGCGTGCAAGCCTTTCACATTCAAGCATTTTTGTGTGTACCCATAGTTGTATTTGGAAATCTCATGGGAATCCTGTATCTCCCGCAGATTACAACCGACCATACTTTCACATGGGAGGATCTTGAACTGGTTGAGTCTCTTGCGCCCGGCATCGGGTTGTTGATCGATAATTCGCGCTTGCAGCAGGTCGCGCTGGAAAAAGGACGTATGCAGCACGAAATGCAGATGGCGCGCGATGTACAGGAAAGCATGATCCCTAAAAACGTACCGCAATATACAGGTTGGAAGGGTGCCTTTTGCTGGCAGCCGGCTTATGAGGTAGGCGGAGATTTTTTTGATTTTGTTCCCGTGGATGACCACACGCTCGCGGTGGTGATCGCAGATGTATCCGATAAGGGTATGCCAGCCGGTCTTTTCATGGCTTTATCAAGGACGATCTTACGTGCGGTACTTAAATCGCATGGGAGCGCAGCAGAGATCATCACGCGTACCAACTACTTGATTCATCAGGATGCACAGGAAAGCATGTTTGTCACCATGTTCTTTGCAATCCTCGACCAAAAGACCGGGGTGCTGACGTATGTGAATGGTGGGCACAATCCTCCTATGTATTACGAAAGGAAGACGGGGAAAATGACCCCATTAACACCCACGGGCATGGCATTGGGATTAGAACCCTACATCTCATATGAACAAAAACAGATACATATGCAAAAGGGCGATTTTCTTTTCCTTTATACAGATGGGGTCCTTGATGCAGTGGTTCGCCAAAAACCGTTCGATGAAGTAGAATTGCAGGATTTTATCCACCGCCATCGAAACGCAGACCCCGACCAGATCGTTGCGATGCTGAGAGAGTATTTATGTGGTGAGCGGAAAGAAGCTTCCTCTCATGACGACTTGACGGTGGTTGTGTGGAAACGTACCGCTGACGAGAAAGATCTCAAGTGAACTGTTGTTCACACCCATATTTTTTCTTTTCCTGAAAAATGTGTACAAGTAGAAGCAGATTTATCCCAATACCGATCCAGTACCACAAATTTCCCTCAAGTGTTATGGTGAGTGGTATTTGAGCAAAAAGCAGGATGATCTGGTCATTGAATGCCGCAAGTATCCATGTCAGCAACCCCATAATTCTTCCAAAGGGATAGAAGATCAAACCTGCCACTAGAGCGATCCCTCCCGATAGCATCAGACCCGGCTGCAGGGGCAGAATGAGCATGTTTACTAGAGGAGCAATCAACGGGAGTTCACCGAAATGCTTGAAGAGAATTGGGAGAGTGGCAATCTGAGCGCACAAAGTGGTCAGTGTGTTTTCTTTAATTATTCCCAGCAGCCATTTTTGGGATGGCGCAGCAATTTTATTCAGGAATATATCAGTTTTTTCTGTGAAATAATCAATAAAGGTGAGAATTCCGAAGGTAGCACAAAAAGAAAGTTGAAATCCAGTATCCCATAGGATATAGGGATTCTCCAAAGCCATACAGGCTGCTGCGATGGCAAGCGCATGCACGCCGATGATCTTGCGCCCGATCAGGTATGCCGGGATGGCGAGAATTCCCATCAGTGCAGCTCGCAGTACTGCAGGCTGAGCACCGACCAAAACGGTATAGATGGCAATTGTGATAATGGAAATCAGTGCGCCAATACGAGATGGAAAAATATGATGGAATACGCGGCTGATGGTGTTTGCAAGCAGCGAGATGTTGAACCCGGAGATGGCAATGATATGCGCGGTTCCTGTCAAACGGTAGGCTTCTCGCAGATACTCCGGGATTCTTGATTCGATGCCCAATAAGATACCTGCCATTAACTCCGATTCGGGGAAAGGCATCAAGGTTTGCAGAACGTGATATGCGGTGGTTTTGAGTTCATATAAATTCCCTATAAACGAGGAACCGCTGGGTGGTGTTACAGAGGAGATGGTCGGATAGAAAATTTGATAATCAACCCGGTTTCTTTTCAGCCAAGAGGTATGTGGTTTTTCCCCTGGTTTGATTGCGGATACCAATTCTCCTTGCAGGGTGATCTGTGCATGATATTCAAAATGAAACGAAGCCGGCAAGCGCATCACCAGGATAGCTTCATCAGAATGCCAGACACCGTCTTTATCCTGATATTGAACCAGCTTTAACTTTGTTTCGCTGTAGGTAATATATTCGCGAGAGGGTTCCTGCACGATCACATGCATATTGCACGACTTGCATTCGGAAAGAGAAAGAACGCTTTTACCTGATTGTGGATTTACTTCTTCAGATTGATATCGCGCCATACCAAGCAGAAAAGCAGTTACCAGTAAGACCACAAAGACACTCCTCAAGAAATTTTTTTTCTTGAGGAAAAAAGCAATTAGAACCCCCGCGATGATACCAATACTCAACTGCCAGAGTGAAATAACAAAAGATGCTTCTCCGGCGATGACAATTCCAGCTATAAAACCTGCTGAAAGCCAGAGAAGCACCAGTTTAGGCATGGTTAAATGGCAAATTCTTGCAATCGAGGGTGATCCTTGTAAAACCCCCGGTATTTTTCTGGCAGCAATACAGCAATGCGGCACATGATCTCTTCTGTGTAGCACTGCAGTGTTTCTGCACGGTTGACAGCATCATCAATGGGAGCCAAAGTAAATGTTTGACCAAAGCGTGCGATCATATGAGGTTTTTTAAAATGCTTAAATTTGTCAATGGCAAATTCAGTTCCTTGAATACCCACTGGCACGATTGGCACATTGCTTTTGAGGGCTAACAATGCGGTACCCTGTTTCCCCTCGGCTAATTCATGATTCTGGCTGCGGGTACCCTCAGGTGAAATACCCAGAGCTTTACCCTGCGCCAGTGCTTGAGATGCTTTTCGAATAGCGGTAAAATCCGCTACATCTCGATCGATCCAAATTCCTTCAGCAGTCTCAGAAAACCAGCGGATGAAGGCATGCGTTTTATATTTCGTTGTGATCAATGCAGTAATATCTGACCGGCGTGGGTTGACAAATAAGACCGGGATATCAATATAACTGAGGTGATTGAGAGCAATAATCACCCCTCCCTCTGCGGGAATGTTCTCTAACCCAAAGAATTCAGTATCAGTAATTGAGCGCATTAAAAAACGGACAATACGCTGCAGTGTTGATCTTTTCACTACATTGTTCTCCTATTTTTATTCTACATCATTTGTATGAACACTAAGATCATTAAATTCGTTATGTTCCGGGGGATGGATATTTTGCTGCAATTCTTTATTCATGCGTGATAACAGTAACAATGTTGCAATCCATTCAATGACCAGAGCAGCGGGAAAAAGAATATCATAAATTTCTGGTAGCGCCAGAGTGATATTTAACGTGGTTGTTATCAGGCGAGAGCTCGATAACAACGCCAGGGAATTCCATAGTCCATGCAGAAATACAGCTGTCAAAAAAGGTCTTGGACTCTCTTCTCTTTTTTGCGACTGCATTGAGGTAGCATATCCAAACCCTACCAATCCGCTGCAAGTGATGTGTATGAGCGATGTGGCTGCACGCAGGGCTATGCTTTCAACCCAAATTTCTGAGCCAAGCTGGCTTATCGCGAGTGTACTTTCTACCAGAGCAAAGGCGGCTCCAAAATAAAGACCTAAAACAAAACCATCTGAAGCTAAGAGCGAACGATTGCGGAGAGCCCAAAGCGTGATCGGCTTCATGCTCTCTTCAATGAACGGGAGGATAAAACCGATCACGAGGAAAATTCCCAAAACCAGCAGGGGCTCCTGAAGGATCACACGCAGATAGCGTTCTAAAAACGGCAAATCAATTTGGGCTAGATCTGCTGGAAATGAGAAAGACTTCATCACTTGTTGTACGGGTGGTTGTGATGATAGATAGAGTAGAGCTGCTGCAAGGATAAAGGCAATGAAAACGATCTCCAGAAAAAGAATGAAAAGCATAGTGTAACTGGAACCGACGCTGAGCGCTCCGCTGATCTTTCGTGCTGATATGGCAGGCAGCTTTCTTTTTCCAAATTCGACGAACCACCACAGGGGGATGGCAATAGCCAGCGGAGTTAAGAAAGCATAAAGTGGTGAGAAAAATCGCTGTACCCCCGCTAGCAACTGCAATAAACAAAAAACCGCCAGGCAGAGTAGTGCGATAGAAGCCCAGGTAAAAGAAGGTATCTTTTTAAAGGCTGATTGCCGGGGTTCTTTTGGTTTCTTCAAGGCATACCAAAGAGAGTACCCGTGGATCACACTCAATAATGCGTTGACGGATCCCATGGAAATAAAAAATGAGGATGTCTGATTGTCGGAATTGAGGTACGGTTTTAAAACACTGCCGCCAGCAAAAAAGCCGACGGTAGCGATAAGTGTAAGAAGAAATGCAATTAAACTGAGAACAAATTGGCTGATTTTTAGCCTGTCATTGTTCTTGTGTCCTGCAATCGTCATTTTTCCTGAACGGTGATGCTGAGGATGCTGTCATAGATCCAATCGGCTGGGTCGAGCGAGTAGGGGTGATCGGACAGGGTACTTAAAACATCCAGCCCTTCAATAACCTTTCCAAAAATGGATATATCACTGGAAAAATCAGTTACTGCACCCTTGGTGAGCATGAACAGACCGGAATTATAGCCGGTACCTAATTGGTTGAAGGAAACCAACAAGCCTTCCTCATCCATAGTTCCCTCGGAAATTTCGTTATAGAAGACGAATCCCGGACCACCATACAGGGAGTTGGAGGGATCACCACTGACGATATATTCGTCGGTGGAAATGAAGATGTCGCTATTATCATACCAACCATTATCTGCGAGGTATTTAAAATAAGCAACTGTGTTGGGTGCCTGATCTTCATACAGGTCAACCACGATATCACCTTGCGTGGTGGAAATTACAGCTTGCAGGTCGTCTTTGAAGTCGG
This sequence comes from Anaerolineaceae bacterium, assembly GCA_003446605.1. Classification (GTDB taxonomy): domain Bacteria; phylum Chloroflexota; class Anaerolineae; order Anaerolineales; family Anaerolineaceae; genus UBA4781. The sequence goes on along the minus strand of DMDF01000021.1, from coordinate 7,698 downwards.
TGCTAACCGTTGGGCAATCACCCAGCAGTTGATCTGAAATACCCATCGCTCTTAGCATTGTAGCAAGAGTGAAAATACTGCGATCCTGGTACGGGCTGTACTGGCGGTTGTTCACGAACATGGTGGGTGTTCCGGTGATGCCCAACTCATCAACCAGTGAGCGATTGTATGTGATCTTGTTGGCAATATTCTCATCGTCCATGTCTGTATTGAATTGTTCTACATTCATTCCAAATTCGGTTGCACGTTCATCCAACCAGGCACGGAATTCGTCATCGCTGAATTCCCACCAGGTTGCCTGAGCGGCGAAGATGGTATCCTTCATTTCTGCAAACTTTCCCTGAAGATTGGCGGCTTCAACGGCTTGTGCGGAAAGTGTGGAGATCGACCCCGTGGTTACATAGCGGAAGACCAAGCGTACATCCTGCGGATAGAGCTGCTGCAAAGCTATCAGCACGGGTTCAAGGTTGGCACAGTGTGAACAGGTGAAATTGCTGTAGGTGATGAAGGTGTATTTTGCATCTGCCGGTCCGGTCACCAGATCGGCATCGGAAACCGCTGGAACCTGATCATTCACAGGTGACAGCAATACATCATCAACGAGGTTAAAGGATTGGCAAGGATCCTCTGCGGTCGTAAAAGGAGTTGTTGTATCTTCAGTGGTGGTTTCATCCATGGTCGCCGCATCCGTTGGGGTTTCTTCTGAACCAGTAACTGCCTCAGTGGCGGTTGTAACTGTTTCACCAGAATTAGAGCAAGCTGCCACGAAAAGGAGAGCAACCATAAGGAGGGCGATAAAATATTTGCGCATGTTTTTCCCTTTCAGTTTCAAATAAGAGTATTTTACTCCAAATAATCTAATATGATTTTTTGTAAATTAGATTGTACCACTGCAATCGGTTGGTCTGCGGATAGAATGCGCCAGCGTTCAGGTTCCTGCGCAGCCATCTCCAGATAACCCTCGCGCACGCGTTTATGCAGGGCAAGTTTGTAATCATCCAGGCGGTTCCACTCCCCACCACCTTGTTTGCGACGAGTCAACCCAACTTCAGGAGCAAGATCTAACAGAATAGTGAGATCAGGTTTCAGCCCATCGGTTGCGAAGTTGAGCAGTTGCCGGATGGTTTGCAAATCATTGCCATGTCCATATCCTTGATAAGCCAGAGTGGAATCAGCATAGCGATCAAGGATGACAATATACCCTTCCGCCAGTTTAGGTTTGATCACTTCTTCCACGATCTGGGCACGGGATGCACAGAACAGAAGTGTTTCGGTACGGGGACGCATAGAAGTATTTTTCAGATCCATGAGGATATCGCGGATCTGGTCTCCAATTTCCGTCCCTCCTGGTTCGCGGGAAAAATAAACCTTGCTGCCCCGTGATTCTAAAAACTCAGATAGCAATTGAATTTGCTGTGTTTTTCCGCTTCCATCTGGACCTTCAAGAGTGATAAACATAGGCATTACTCACGAAATATTCGCACATGGCGATTTGGTTCTTCCCCATAGGAATGGGAAATCAATTCTGCTTCACGAACCATCTCATGCTGCAACCGGCGCACCTTGGCGGAAGCGGGTGCCAGATCGACCCAACGTTTTCCTGCTATGACAGCACTGATCGCAGTTTGCACTTCCTGTGTGATGCGGTCATAATTCAACGGTTTGTTCGTTGAGCCGCCAAGATTGAAGACTTCAGCCAATGCCTGTTCCATCTGATTTTCTGAGTTGGCGCGCAAGACGTAAATGGGAATTCCTCGCTCCTCCGCAAGGAGGATAGGCTTTTGCCTGCTGCGGTAATAGGACTTAAGAGTGATAAAAACGTCTGCATCTTCCAGATCGCGCACCACTTTTACCGGTAACCCAAGCCGGTGGACGGCTTCGATCAATCGGTTTCTGGCAACACCAAAGGGATAGATATTCATGGATGGCAGCAGAGCCTGCTCTTTTTCGACCGTTGCGGCAGGTTTGCTTGGAGGTGTGGCAGTGTGTGAATAGGAACCGGTCTTTCCATTGCCATTTTGACGCCGCATCCCCTGCGCTTGATTCTGTGCGGTTTCGATATGGGGTTGAGGAGCTTGGATGTGAATTTCCCCATTCTCATCGCGCACACGGATCTCGGGTTCCAAAGGATACCCGCGCACAAGGGCATCTACTGCAGCTGCCACATCTTGATGGATCACCAATTGATTGCGATCTTGTATCTCGATCAGGATATCAAAAGTTGCCGGGGCTCGCCGTTCGAGCACGGTTTTTTGGGTTCCACGCCGACGCGCTTCTTCGTCTGAGAGTGTTACTGATTCGATGCCGCCTACCAGGTCTGAAAGAGTGGGATTGAGGAGTAAGTTTTCGAGCGTGCGTCCATGCGCGGTGGCAATGAGTTGCACACCACGTTCTGCAATGGTCCTGGCTGCCAGCGTTTCCAGCTCTCTTCCGATTTCATCGATCACAATGACCTCAGGGTTATGATTTTCTACAGCCTCGATCATGACTTCATGTTGAAGAGAAGGATTGGAAACTTGCATGCGCCTGGCTCTTCCAATGGCAGGATGAGGGACATCCCCGTCACCGCCGATCTCATTGGATGTATCCACGATCACCACGCGCGAATTCTCTGCCCTGATACGGGCAGCTTCACGCAACATGGTTGTCTTTCCGATGCCGGGTTTACCGAGCAGCAGGATGCTTTTTTCAGATTTAACGAGATCTTCGATGATGTCAATGGTGCCAAAAACTGCCCTACCCACACGCAAGGTAAGACCGATCACGTCGCCTTTTTTGTTGCGTATAGCCGAAATTCGGTGCAAGGTTCGTTCAATACCTGCCCTATTATCACCATCAAATTCACCAATACGCGATAATAAATCATTGAGAACTTCCCTGGTCACTTCTTTTTCGCTCAGGTTGATCTCGCGATCAATATAGCGAGCCATCGGGATGCGTCCCAGGTCCATGATGATCTCAAGCAGATCATTGTTTTGGTTTTCGCGATCAAGGATGCGTGTATATTCAGCTGGAAGAATACTCAATAAAGCTGGCAGATCATCCGTAATATTATTTTGCTTCATGTTCATGTGTACAATATTATCTCACGAATCAAAACCTGTTCGAAAGAGAATTCTATAAATCAACTTTTCGTGAAGGGTGTGGTGGGTCGTGGGATACCTCTTTCGTCACGAAACTCAGCGGGTTGCAGTTCTCGAACTTTACTTACGTTTACCAGATTACGAACAAGCCAGTGATTTTCTGGAAGAATTACTTGTGCATGTTCTTTCAGAAAATCATGATAGATATCTTGTCTCAGAGGTTCACGCACGAAGATGGTGGAAAAATGGCGCGAGAGTTCACCGAGAAGGGAGGTTAACCACGGACTGAGATCTTCTGTCTGTATATCCAGCATAGGTAAAACCACCGCTCGATCCATATAAAAGCGCACCCGTGCTATCCCCTGTATTCCCCCGGAATGGTCCTGCTGGATGAGATGGAAGGTATCGGCAAAGGACCATGTCTGCAACGATATCTCGAGTGGTGATATGTATTTTGAATAGAATGAACGGATGGCAGTCTGATCTGTGTTGTCAGCCATGTTCCATGTGGTTCTGCCATTATCTTGGGATGGGAGGGAGCTTATTTTCCATAAAGCCTGTCGCGAATACGATATAAACCCGTTCCTTTTAAGAAGAGCAAATTGCTCACTTTCCCCAGGGACATTAGCAAGGATATGGGTTTTCCCCAATTCTCCTGCGGTTGTGCATAGGTCTTCAATGAGTAGGGAATAATTCTCAATTTTATCAGAGAAAGCATATAGTAGATTTCCAGAAGCCCCACCGATCTGAATCTGTGCGAACCCGATCTGATCGGGGTTTAGGGTGTGAAAGGAAAACAAACAGTCCTTTGAAAGAAAATAGTTCTTGAGGAAATCATTGGTGGGCTTTGTAACATCCTGTAAAAAAACACGTTCCATGTCGAAACACAGAACGTATTGTGCATTCCTCAATGCAGCGGGAACATCCAAGATATTGAACGACCGGATAGCTATTGTGCCACCTCCAGAAAATAACGGTGAAAACGATCATCCTCCGTCAATTCAGGGTGGAAAGATGTGGCTAATAATGTTCCCTGCTGCGCAGCCACGATTCTGCCCGTGGCTAATTTCGCCAGGACATCAACGTCTTTTCCAACCGATTCGATCAAGGGGGCACGGATGAAAATACCGTGGAAGGGTAGATTCTGTGAATTTAATGTTTTCAATATGGGTATATCGAGGTCGATCTCGAAACTATCGACCTGCCTGCCAAAAGCATTGCGTTCTACCTGGATATCCATCAACCCCAGCAAAGGCTGATTGCGGTGGGCGTCTTTGGATAGAAAGATGCTACCGGCACAGGTACCCCAGATGGCATGTTTGTTGCCAAAGCGCTGCAGTGGCTCAAATAAACCAAAATCCACCGCCAATTTTCCAATAGTGGTTGATTCTCCACCCGGGATGATCAACCCATTCAAATCGTCTAACTGATGTGGCAACCGCACCTGGACTGTATCTACCCCAAGTTGCTCAAGAATATATTGATGCTCATGGAATGAACCCTGCAAAGCTAGCACGCCAATTTTCATAAAAGATTACCAACCACGGTCTGCAATCAGATCTTGCTGCGGGATATCAGAAACCTGACGACCAACCATCGGTTCACCAAGATTGCGACTGACTTCAGCCAGGATCTTGGGGTCGTTATAGTGTGTAGTAGCTTTTACGATGGCAGCAGCCCTTTTAGCAGGATCACCGGATTTAAAAATGCCGGAACCAACAAACACGCCATCTACACCGAGCTGCATCATCAAAGCCGCATCTGCAGGTGTGGCAATGCCGCCGGCAGCAAAATTAACCACCGGTAACCGCCCCAATTTGCGGGTCTCAAGTACTAGTTCGTAAGGAGCGTCCAATTCTTTGGCAAAAGCCATCACTTCTTCATCGGGTAAATTCTGTAATTTGCGAATATCACCCAGAACTCGTCGGGCATGCCGAACTGCCTCAACCACATCACCGGTTCCGGCTTCCCCCTTGGTGCGGATCATCGCGGCGCCTTCGCCCACGCGGCGTAAAGCTTCGCCGAGATTGCGGCAGCCACACACAAACGGGACATTAAATGCACGTTTGTTGATGTGGTGCTCTTCATCTGCAGGAGTTAGCACTTCAGATTCATCGATATAATCAACGCCAAGGGCTTCGAGAATTTGCGCTTCTACAAAATGACCAATACGTGCTTTTGCCATGACCGGGATGGAAACAGTATCCATGATCTTTAATATTAATTCAGGGTCGCTCATGCGAGCTACGCCACCCTGTGCGCGAATATCAGCTGGAACGCGTTCCAGCGCCATAACAGCTACTGCACCAGCTTCTTCGGCAATTTTGGCGTGTTCGGGTGTGACTACATCCATGATTACGCCACCCTTAAGCATCTGCGCCAAACCAAGTTTTAGCTTGAAGGTGCCTTTTTCAGCTTCCATAGTAGAAAACCTCCAATATTCAGAAATACTGCAACCACATTCTACCACGCAAGCAAAAAATGAATGCTAGTAATGTCATGGTTATGTATCCTGGTTAAATGTTTCACGTGAAACAGAATCTCGTCTGTTAAGATCGTGTTTCACGTGAAACATAGAAGCCATGAAAAGTTATATAATGGATGGGTTCATATAAAGGAAATCATGGATATTATCAGTCTTCAGCAAGTTGCGTTTCAATATAACGGGGGTTTTGCACTGCAGGATGTCAGTTTTCAAGTACAGAAAGGGGAAGTGTTTGCATTGCTGGGTCCCAACGGTGCTGGGAAAACCACAACCATTCGCCTACTAAACGGGTTGCTGAGGGCTACCAGTGGGGAAATCCGGGTTCTGGGATGTGATCCTCTCAAGGACGGGATTATTGTCCGTGGAAAAACAGGTGTTTTAACAGAAACGCCCGCATTATATGAGAGACTTACTGCATTGGAGAACATGCAGTTCTTCGGTACCTTGAACGGGATGGCTCCGGCTGACTTGAAAGCGCGCATTGCGGAATTGTTGGATTTTTTCGATCTGGCTGAGCATGCTGACCAGCGTGTAGGAACGTATAGCAGGGGGATGCGCCAGCGCCTGGCAATAGCCCGAGCGCTACTGCACCGACCAGAATTGCTCTTTCTGGATGAACCAACTTCTAATTTGGATCCTGAGATCGCACACCAGGTGCAGGATCTGATCATACGGGTCAAGAAAGAGGAGAACTGCAGCGTTGTGATCTGCACCCATCGCTTGTATGAGGCTGAGCAGGTTTGTGATCGAGCAGCTATCATGCATAAAGGCAGGTTGTTGGCGCAGGGTACACTTGCCGAACTGCGCGAGGCTGCGGGATTAAGAAAACGTGTCCGTTTCACCCTGCGGAATGAACTGACGGATGGTGCCTGGCGGCAGTTGCTTGCTACGCCATTTGTAGAAGAAGGTGAACAATCCAATCCAAATGCATTTATACTGGATGTAGAGGACTATGCTACCGTTCCAGAAATTGTTGCGTGGCTGGTTCAATACCATATTGATATCCTGTCTGTAACGCCACAGCAACCGTCTCTGGAAGAGGTTTATTTTCAACTGCAAAAACGGGTGGAGGTCCAGTGTGAATTTTAAAAAGATTACGGTTATTGCACGGAAGGATCTTCTGGAAGTGCGGCAAAACAAAGCTGCCTTTCTTCCTATGATGATCATTCCTCTTATTTTCATCGTTCTGATTCCACTGTTGATCACACTGGTGCTCCCTGGTATCGGAGGAGCTGTGGAAGATTTCACCAACGATCCTGACATGCAGGTCTTTTTTGAGGTAATGCCGATCCAGATGAGGAATACCCTAACCGGATTGGATCCTACCCAGACCATGATTGTTACCATGCTGGGTTATGTGTTCGCTCCCATGTTTCTGATCGTGCCTTTGATGTTTGCTACCACTATTGCGGCAGAATCTTTCGCCGGTGAGAAAGAACGCAAAACGTTGGAGGCACTCCTGTATCTGCCCATCAGCGACCAGGAATTATTTGCGGGGAAGGTGATGGCAGCGGCGCTGCCGGCTATCTTGATTACCTGGTTGTGTTTTGTGCTCTATAGCATTATTGTTAATGTAGTTCCTTACTCTTATTTTGGGAGAATATGGTTTCCGTTGCCGGTATGGTGGTGGTTGATCTTCTGGGTGACTCCTGCATTAGTCGCAATGAGCATTTCTCTGACCGTGCTGGTTTCAACAAAAGTGCAAACCTTCATGGGCGCCTATCAAACCAGTTCATCGGTAGTTCTGGTGGTGGTAGTCTTTTTCATCGGTCAGATGACCGGCGTACTATTTTTGAGCCAACGGGTAGCATTTTTTATTGGGCTGGGATGTTGGGCATTGACAGCCATCATCGGACGCATTGCGGTTAGCTCATTCAACAGACAAAAATTACTGACGGATTAATGATTGTGAGGTAGATATGAAAAGAAAGAGTGAATCCACCCATCGCTGGAAAGCACTTTTTAGTATACTGTTCCTAACAACACTTATTATGGGGTGCAGCAACCCCACGGTTCCCAAGGTTAACCAGATTGAAATTTCCAAAGTTGAAGAGTCATCCGCTGATGCGCAGGATCCGACTACTGCCATAAAAAAGGTGATTGTGTTTTATGATGATGACCCTGCCGATC
>DMDF01000059.1 GCA_003446605.1 Anaerolineaceae bacterium | reverse complement strand
CACTCTAACAGGTTCTCTACATCACCAAACAGCTCTACCGGCCGACTGGACTCTGTCTCTTTGAACATCTTTGCCTCTTAAAATAGTGCTCATATTTTACAATATTTTATCCACAATATCAAGTTATATTATTGATTATCAAAGACTTATAGACTATTTGATGCCTGTCATAACTCCTGTCCCCGGGGATGGCTGTTGACTTTTCGGAGTGGGCTCATCTATTAAATCCAGATCGTTTAACAGAGAGCTGAATTTGACAGTTAAACGGCCTATATGAAACACCAGGTACACCTCAGGTTTGTTAAAATGAAAAAAATTAACCAAATAGATATTTTTATTAGGGGGTGTATATTCTTAATTTTATAGCAAATCCCCCGGCTTACCCGTGGTCGCTCCACGGGGACATGCCATCCGTCTGGTTGCCGGGGACATCTTTAAAGGACGGAGAAAGGGCGGTGTTATGAATTCAAAAAATAAAGAATATGTTAGGCTCAAAATCGCAATGGAGGTGATAAGATGTCAAATTTCAACAATGGCAAACCGTATCACGGATCTGATAAAATTTGCGCAGGACGATTAGAGGGCGCAACGGGAGAGAATGATTATTTCTATTTTTTCTGCCCTAAATGTCCTGATCGTGAAATCATGCGAATCCTTGAATATGGCGAACATGCAAAGGAGGCGGTCAATGAATACAACGCCCACTGCAAAAGTAAGGCAAAGTATGGATTCACATTGGTTTTCAAATTGTATTGTGAAAAATGTGGCCACTCCGATTTTGTAAAATTGTCAAATACCGGCTGGCAGGGTGGCAAGCATTCCGAAATATTGAAACGGACATAAGAACCGGCGCAGTGTTTCTCCGCGCCCAAAGGATCAAACTATGGCACGAATAAAAACTAGATCGATAAGGCTCCTGATCTGGGTGCTTCTTCTGTGTTTCGGAGCTATCCCGGCATATGCTCAAACTGCACAGGAAATCGCCAGGAAGGCATTCACTTCGACTGTCCTCCTTGTCATGGAAGACGCTAACGGTCAGCCCCTCTCGCTCGGCAGCGGCTTTTTCGTCCGTGAAGGAGAGATAGCCAGTAATCTTCATGTCGTCGAAGGTGCCTCCAGAGGATACGCGAAATTGGTCGGGCAGAAAACGAAACACGACATTCAAGGCATCACGGCTGTTGATCCCGAACGGGATCTCGTCGTGCTCAAGATCTCAGCCTCGGGCGCGCCCTCGCTCTCCCTTGGCAGCAGCGACGCCGTTCAGGTTGGCGAGTCTGTTTACGCCGTCGGCAACCCGCAGGGATTGGAAGGAACGTTTTCGCAGGGGATCGTCAGCAGCATCCGAGACGTTGGCGCCGATAAACTGCTCCAGATCACGGCCCCGATCTCGCCAGGAAGCAGCGGTGGTCCCGTGCTGAACAGCAAGGGTGAGGTAATCGGTGTGTCCGTTGCGACATTCAGAGGTGGACAGAACCTGAACTTCGCCATCCCTTCAGACTATCTGAAGACACTGCTTGGGAAGGCCGGGCCTGCAAAGCCATTGGCGGAAGCGAAACCGACCAAGGCTCAGCGATCTATCCTGGCGGACTTGGGAGGCAGGAGTTCCGAGGGTGTCATCGGAACTCAGTTCGTCTGGGAGTCGTTCGTCCAATATGAGCTTATTTTCCCGTATGATGGAGACTTCTCACTGTCCTTGAAGAACCAGCTGCGAGAATCTGTGCGGAACGTATACATGCTGCTCATCTTCTATGACGCGCAGGATAGTCCATTGGACGTCAGTATCATAAGGCACTCCGGCCTTATCCCTCCAGGCTTGGCCAAGAGAGTGTCAGGTAGCACCGATGGAAGCGTACAGAAGCTGACGACACCGATGCGAAGCGCTACTCCTTCGACAAGAATAGAGTTCCGTATTCTTGACTTCGAGATTGTAGAGTGAAGGGGATGTCGCCTAACAACCAGCATGCAGCGGACGGCGCTTCGTGCCGCCGCTGATGCTGAGCGTTAAACATGTAGGACGGCATCGTATAGATGAGAGAATTCTTCCTGAGTTTCGATAACCGTGAAATTGCTGTGTGCGTATGGGCGTTCGTGCTGATCGCTTGGGCGACAAGTAAGCTGGGCGTGCGTTCGTCTATGGCGGATCTTGTAAGGGCCGCTTTTAAGAAACAGATCGTTGTAAGCATTGTGATTTTTACAGCCTACTTCATCGGATTCGTTTGGATTCTTTCTGTTGTTGGTATATGGGCAGAATCGCAGTTGAAATTGACGGTGTTCTGGTTTTTCTCTGCTGGCTTGGCTGGGCTCACTTCTGCAGCGAAAGTGAGCGATGGCTCGGCAAATGTCAAAGAGAAGATAAAAAGTAACTTCTCTATTTCGGTATTTCTCGACTTTTTTGTCAACCTATACAGAATGCCGCTGCTCGCGGAACTCATATTCGTGCCGTTTATGGCAGTATTCGGCGCCGTAGTAGCCTATAGTGGGTTTCACGATGAATACAAGAAAGTCGGGACACTTGGAAATAGGTTGATTGTTGTTGTCGGTTTGGTTTTCCTAGCCTGCACAGTTTATGCGACGACAATAAACTACGACAAGCTGGCTACGACCGATAACGTACGCTCCTTGATCTTGCCAATAGTGTTTTCGCTCGGAATTTTACCGATTTTCTTGGTTGGAGTGGTTTATATTTCGTACGAAAATGTATTCGTCAGGATTCCATTTCTTATCAAGAACGAATCACTTCATAGATATGCAAAGCTGTCTCTTGTTCGTACATTTAGAACTGACACACAAAAACTTTACATATGGTTCCGGCAAGCATGGCACATAAATTTGGATTCTGCCGAGGCTTTTGATGCGTCTATAGCGAAGGTTCGAGTGTAATGAATGGGTATAACAACGGGTTGGAGAGTCGACTCCGGAAAGCGCTTAGCGCTTTCCTCCGCACCTTAGCCCGGCCATTGTGTGGTAAAAAACCGATCAATAAAAATCTGAAATAAAGGATTCTGATTAATGAAAAAAATACTGGAACAATATCTAAAGAATCTCACAGAAACTTCTAAACGTGGTGATGCCCGTGAAGAAAGTTATTATAAACATCTTGACGAGCTGGTTAAACAGTATGCTGAAATTAAAAATATCAAAAATGTTGATGTAACTATTCTTCCCAAAAAGACTGAAGCGGGAAATCCTGATTTTAGGGTATGGGATGGCAAAAATCATATTACTGGCTACATCGAAGCCAAGGATCCATCGGTAACTAATCTGGATTACATTGAAGAAACGGAACAGTTAAAACGCTATTTGTCCACTTTTCCAAATGTCATACTCACAAATTTTTATGAATTCAGGCTTTACCGTGATGGCAATTGTATATCGCAAGTTATGGTCGGACGACCGTTCATTGCCCAAAAACTGAAAACTACGCCACCAGTAGAAAATATTGAAAAATTTCAGGAACTCTTTGATCTTTTCTTTTCTTTCTCGCTGCCCAAAGTGCAAACCGCAAGTTCTCTGGCAATAGAATTAGCCAAACGCACCCGATTCCTTCGAGATGAAGTGATTAGTGTAGAAATGGAAGAAAACGGCAGCAGAGGTCATAAACAAATTATTGGTTTTTATGAAGCCTTTAAGAACTATCTCATCGCTACCTTAACTGAAAAACAGTTCGCTGATATTTATGCCCAAACCATTACCTATGGATTATTCGCCGCACGAAGTAGAGCAGACGGCGAGTTTAACCGTAAACTGGCTTATGATTTTATTCCCCGTACCATTGGCATTTTACGCGATGTGTTCCGTTTTATATCACTAGAAGAACCGCCTAAATCCATGGAAATTATTGTGGATGACATTGCCGAGATTCTAAACGTAGCCGATATCAATAAAATCCTGCATGAATATTCCCGCACCGGAAAAGGCAAAGACCCGATCATTCATTTTTATGAAACGTTCCTGGCAACTTATGATCCGGAAATTCGGGAACGTCGTGGTGTTTATTACACACCGGAACCCGTAGTCGGCTATATTGTCCGCTCCATTCATTCCATTCTTAAATCACATTTTAATCTGTCAGATGGTCTTGCCAGTGAAGAAGTCAAGTTGCTCGATCCCGCAGGGGGCACGCTAACCTTTCCGGCCGAAGCCATTCGCCTATCAGTCGAAGAATTTAAGGAAAAATATGGTGAAGGTGGTTCACATCGTTGGATTAAAAAACATATTCTTGAAGATTTTTATGCTTTTGAACTTTTGATGGCGCCTTATGCCATTGGACATTTGAAAATAGGTTTTATCCTTGATGAACTCGGTTACAAGATGGCTGATGATGAACGCTTTAAGCTTTACCTAACCAATACACTTGAAATAGAAGAGATTAAACAAACTTATATTCCAGGACTTTCATCATTGAGTGAAGAAAGCTACTTGGCTGGTAAAGTGAAGAAAGAGCAGCCCATATTGGTTATTCTCGGCAATCCGCCTTATAGCGGAATTTCTTCCAATATCAATAAATGGACGGAACGTTTGCTCAAACAGGATATTAACGGTGCGCAAAGTTACTACAAGGTGGACGGACAGCCGTTAGGTGAGAAAAAATTATGGCTTCA
>DMDF01000213.1 GCA_003446605.1 Anaerolineaceae bacterium | reverse complement strand
CTTCCCAAACCGAAACAAAGGCCAGATTGATATTCGTTTCGAGGTTACAAACCAAACCCTTACCCTCATCTACCAGGATAATGGCCATGTCCTTCCAGAAGAAGCCATAGAAAAAACTAAACCCGGACTCGGACTCAGCCTTATATCTCTTCTGGTCCGCCAGTTGAAAGGGACACTGGAGATTAACCGCAAGGAGGGGACAGAATTCAAAATAATCATCAATAAAACTTAAACGCTAAACAAAATTATTCAAAATAAAAATTGCATTCTTTACCACTCTTATTCGGGAAAAACTTCCATCATCCATTTAAGTGTTTTCCGTTTTTCATTTTTATAGAGAAAATATGAGATAAAGGAGGTGACCAGGGCACCGGCGCTTCCCAATATCAGGTCGGACATGGTATCCCGAAGCCCACTTCCCTGGTAGGGACGACCGATCAGGCTGGTTTCTTCAGGGAGATCCCATTTTTGCATGGCCGTACCAAAATAGACATCCATCAAAAATTCAAAAATTTCCCAAAATACGGCTATGGTTACAGAAAAAGTGAAAGCAAAAAGAGCGATGAGGAGCGGATTAAAATCCATGCTATGCTTATGATTAATTTTATAGACAATTAAAAAACCAATAAATCCGATCATCACACCGGAAAGGGCATGTAAAAGATCATCCCACCAGAACACCCGGTAATACATATCAAAACGGGCACTCAGGTATATACCGGCATACATAAAAAGAATCAACAAAAATTCGAGCTGTTGGGGAAAATGAATATGCCGCCATTTCTCAATATAATCTGGCAAAAAGGAGAGAATCAGGGCCAGGATAGCCAGAAAAACCAGTTCAGATTGATCCGTAGTTGCTTCAAGAACTTCTCCTTCGTTGACTTCGGCATCCTTATAAATATCCAGCACAACCACCAGTCCATTCAGGAGAATCGAACTCATCAGCAACATCCGAATCAGCCAGATGATGCCTTCTGGATTGAGGAGGTGTTTTCTGCTTTTTCTCTTTTTCTCTGACATCTTCATCCCTCATAAATATTCTTAGTTGCAAATATGCAAAATTAGCACATCTTTTCAAACCCTTAACCGCTCCCCAACCTTTCAACGTCTCAACAACGTCTATGCCGGATTTAACATTTCGCATATATCAATTTCACCCCTTTAGAAGACATGAAAATGCTGATTTTTGGGATGATGTTCACATCCTCTTTCAGTGCCTTGACCAACCAGACGGCTCTTGGTCAGGTCCACCGCTTTGTGCTTCAGAAGGAAACTCATCCTTTACGGAATCAGATTTTACATATAATGACATGCAACTTTAGAACTTCAGGGAAAATGAAGTACATACATTGCCAATAAAAAAAATCCCAGGTTCATATCCACCCTGAAAGTTTGAAAACAAACGCATCAAACCCGATGAACCTGCTAATGATAAATTAGTGCCCTGGATCAGTGAGCAACTTCTTATACGTATACAGTGATTTATGATGGGAACGACAAGGAACTGTTGCAAGTGATAATCTTAAAATAGAATATCCCAAAAAATAGACGACACCTGTACAGTTTTTAAAACAAAAATGGAAAATATCCGGGAAAATTACATGACCGTTTAACCATCCTTTCGATTGCCGATGGCTTCCCCTTTATTGAAAGCAATATAAGGCTTGATCTGCAACAATTCACGTGAAATTTCCTGTGTCCCGGGCAAAACTCGCATTCCATCTGTGTGTTTTATCTATGATTTTTTGAGTCCCCAAACCCAACATGAATAATCATACATCTCAACAATGTAATCCCTGTGAGTTTTAAGCGTAATACATCTAAAAAAATATTTTTTGAGATCATACCTGGCGTCTTAAAGCAAGATGAAGATGAAGTCGAGTTCAATTGATTATAATATATAAAAATTCCTATCTCTTTACACCCCCGGGGACAAAATAACACCGCGCATTAAAAGGCGCAAGCTTATATTATTCTTCATATATTAAATTCAACTGTTCAGATTCATCTCCTTCTTTTCTTTTCATTGTCCACCTGATCATATAACTTTCATTTGAAACAAAAACAAAAAAAGTGATGACGGGTAAGCCTACCATTACATATCCCTGCACCTGGACATTCCGCATTATCGGAAAAAATCCATCTGCAATCAAAAATGCCGTGTCTACCCTTATCCCCAATATAGATTCCTATGCGTTAAAACCAGGGAACACCAGTAAAAAAGGAAATTACGTCAGCTGGCACCTAACTCTTATCGTTTTATCCGAAGATCAGAAAAATACTTATAAACAAAATCTGCTCAATAAATCTGGTATTTATTTTATTCTTTGAATAAAATATAATTAGGCTATCTGAATTATCATATATATTAAATAAATAATAATGTTGATATATTAGTATGTATTTCGTATACTTCACCATGATACAAAAACACTATTTTTTCTTTCTCACGTTACTTCCCATTACTTTGTATGGTGTCGAATTTTTTTCCCATGCAATGGGGCAACATGGACTTGCATGGCTTGATCTCACCTTGTTCACTGAAACTCTGAATATGTCATCACAAAACACATGCGTCATCCGGGGTTATCATACTTCGTTTATCAAGGAAGGGGGCTTCCAAATCCGGCACAAAAAGAAAAAAATTACGGTGGGGCTAGATGGTTCTTTTCAATTTCACAACTTGCTTGCTTCACAGGATTTTGCTCTTCAGATAACTCGGCACCTCACCCCTCATCTGGCAGGATTTGTGTCTTTGAACTGGACACGGGCATCTCCGGCTGAAGCAAGAACTGTTCATGAATTTTCCCTTTCGTGGCAGCTGATGCTACACCCTCTTCCAGATTTTTATACCAGTCTTGGCTACGATTTTCTGCCGGGCTTGTCTCTCCCAAAAGAACGCTTCACCCTTAATTCACCGGCATGGTTCGGAACCATCGGAAAACGCTTCTTATCTGAGCTCCTTCTGACAGCTGGTGTATATTGCCGGGATGGTTTCCTACCGGATTGGGGCTTGGGAGCCTCGTTCAATCCCGGACCTTTCATGGCATGCAACGCGGCATGGTTTAGTCTGAGTAAGGCCGTTCATGCTTCTTTTTCACTTTTTTACCGCTCCTGGAGTTTTCAATGGCAGTGTCGCTGGCATCCCTCTGTCGGTTTATGTTATGGATCCTCTGTGTGCCGGGAATTCTAAATCAGCTTTATGCCAACACATCCCTGCTTTTCAGAGAAGATCCGGAATTTCTTCAACTAAATCTGGATTCCGTGGCAACGGGTAGTCTTCGCTTTCAAATCCGCACTGGTAGTGACTATCCATATTCTCACCGGGCAAATATCACACTAACTCCTACAGCCTCTTTCAGAATTTACGGACAGGCCGGTTTTGAGAAAAGCCGGAACGCCTGCTCTATTCATTTCAAAACCAAAAAGATATCGCTGGGCGCCGGACCGGTTTTGATTTCCCACGCCCAGGGATGGCTTGTAGGCAAGGCCACAGCCCGCAGATCCTTGTTTCCGGGAAACACAAAACTTAAACAGTCGACAGCCCTTCGTAAAGGACCCTATACCTATTCCCCCTTTTCAGGATATGCGTCCCTGGATCTGCAAAAACTGTCTGCAACACTCATTCTCAGTGAAGAGGGTTTTGGTGCTTCCCTTGAGGTCCGATATCCAAACTATGCCGTAGCTTTGTATCAAAGCCCGGACCAATGGCAGGAAAGCATGGTCCAGGTCTGCGGAGAGCGTTTTCTGGCACAATCAAATATCTCGTATCGCTGGCACAATAAGGAATGGGGACATGCCTGTGGAAATCTGACGATCAAAGGAAATCGAACCCATTTTATCTTTCTGGCCTACACAACATCAAACTGTTTTAATCCCCTTTATGGTAAACATCCCTGGTTCGGCGGCAACAAAGCGGGCTGCACAGGAGCCGGATGGGGTCTTTCTATCAACCTCCGAAAAGGGCACTCACTCAAGACATC
>DMDF01000005.1 GCA_003446605.1 Anaerolineaceae bacterium | reverse complement strand
TTCATCCCATCCGCCGCTCACAGATCACACTGAACAGTTACAAGATAGTTACAGTAGTGGAGGGATCAGATATCACAGTTGGTGGCGCGGTAACGGGTGAGAGGAAGTATTAGTTGCTTTATCTGAGGAATGCAGAAATCTATGAATATCCTCGACGAATTTGCATGACAACATTTACACCGGAAGAAAAACGAATCATAAATGTGCTCTATACAATGGACAAGCCCCAAATCAGACTTGCAATTGCTAGACGGTTAGAGACCGTGAGGGCGGCAGCCAAGACGTATCTTCCATGGCTGAATCAAAAAGAATATGGTAATCACCGGATGTCCGGAAGGCTGGTGCGCTGGGGGCTAAGAATATGAGCCTTAGCACATTTGATGATAATTCAGATCAATGGCGTGGATCATCAAAGCGGGGGATACCTTGGGAAATTTATCAAGGCGATGCCGTTACTGTGTTAAAAAATTTATCAAATAGCAGTCACGAAAAATTTGATTGCGTAATAACGTCGCCACCATATTACTGGTTAAGGGATTATGGTGTGGAAGGTCAGATCGGCCATGAGAATACCATAGACGGTTATGTACGTGCAATAGCAGAAGTAATGGATGAAGTAAACAATATGCTAACCAATGACGGTACCCTGTTCCTAAATTTAGGAGATACTTATTATTCAGGAAAGGGAAAGTCACACGGCATAGATCCTAAAAATACTGCAAGAAGATTTGGTTTGAGGGCTGTTGATGCAAGCGGATTAGGTGTCCCAAGGAAAACGATGATAGGCATACCTTGGCGGGTCGCATTGGAAATGATCTCAAGAGGATGGGTTCTTCGTAGTTCAATAATATGGGTTAAGGAGAAGAGCTTGCCTGAATCCGTAATGGATCGGCCAAGACGAAAGTACGAATTTATCTTCATGTTCGTAAAGGACAGGCATTATTATTTTAAACGAGAGCCTATTCAAGGTGAAGAAGATGTTTGGCACATTCCCGACAAGCCTAATTCAATGTCGAGAGGTAAACACAATGCTGCATTCCCAGATAAATTAGTACAGAGATGCTTGGATATAGGTTGTAAGGAGGGAGGTTTAGTGTTAGACCCGTTCGCGGGATCCGGAACCACACTGAGGGTATCTATCGAATCTGGCAGACCAGCTATCGGGATAGATTTGAGTACTGACTACTGTAGATCGATGTATGAAAGTTTAAGCGAATTGTAGGGGGTATGCTCAATGTATTTTTGTAAGGCTATAATCGAAAAATCGTTGGAACATCTGGAGAATGTCCACCCATTTTTCTTAATGACATTTCTTGCCTACAAAGAAATCGAATTACCTATCGGTAAACTGAAAAATACTAAAGGAGTAGAGCGGGATTTTCTTGAGAAATATTTCCGTCCAACACGCGAATATGAGGGATTCTTTAGACCATGCCGTGTTTCAGATAAAGAGAAAGGGTGGGTCGAAAAGAAATATCCTGATGCAGGATTACAAAGTGTTAGAACAAGAAATCCAATAGTAACCAAAGGCCTTATGCATGTTCGCGGTGGCGGGTATGGATGGTATGAGGATTACGCATCTAAATTGCAGCCTCTTTTACATGAAAATTCGCGTTTACCTGCATTCTATATCTCTATTTGGTTATACAGGGAAACCCGTTGGCCAGATTCAACGACAACCCAAGATGTCATTGAAAAATTTAAAAAGCAGTTTAAAGTATCACAAGAGGACGAAAGGTATCTCTTTGACATGTCGATTCCCAGTGACTTCGATGAAACGAAATTTCTTTGCAGGAAGTCGATAACTTGGAACATTCTCAAAAACATAGTGGGCAATTATCCCGGAGCAGCATTGGAAGAGGGGGGATTATTAAAATCGCTTTCACTAAAAGGTGTCGGACCTATTGATAACCTTGTTTTTGAGCCCGGAGAACGGTTGAATCTCATTGCCGGTGATAACGGGTTGGGAAAGACATTTTTATTGGATTGTGCATGGTGGGCATTAAGTCAAAACTGGGCAGGAAAACCCGTCCACCCAAGGGTCGATGCTCGTTGGAAATCTCCTAAAATAACTTATGAAATCGGCACCTCTAATGGATGGGAGGAGATCGAGGCAAAATATGAATGGAACATTTCACATTGGAATACTACAAAAGAGAGACATATATTACCCGGCCTTGTAATATATGCAAAGATTGACAACTCCTTTGCTATCTGGGACCCAGCAAAATTTACACTATATAATAGTATTCGCCAAGAAGGAGAGAGACTCTCACTTAATAGAGGTTTATCCTATGCAGACCCGGTAGAATTTGAGCAAGGACAATTATTATTAAGCGATGAAGAAGTCAGAAACGGAAAGCGACATCAGACAAAATACGGGGAAGAACGTGTTTTATGTAATGGTTTAAATCACGATTTACTGGCCTGGAGCAACGAAAAAGGAGAAGCATACAACTTCTTCAAATCTGCATTAGAACACCTTTCTCCTCCAGGTTTCAAACTCGCTGTTGGTGACCCCGTCCGTATTCCTCCAGATGTCAGAGATATACCTACAATTACGCATCCATATGGCGATGTTCCACTTGTCGATGTTTCTGCAGGTGTTCGTCGAATCCTTGACTTAGTGTATCTGATCACGTGGACTTGGATTGAGCATCGAACAATATCGCAACAGATCAAAAAAGATCCACAAACAAAGATGATTATTTTAATTGATGAGATGGAATCCCATTTACATCCCAAATGGCAAAGAACCATTATTCCAACGCTAATGGAAGCGATTCGCAGGTTATCTCCCTCATTACAGATCCAGTATATTATGTCAACTCACTCTCCACTTATCTTAGCATCTACGGAGCCATATTTTAGCGATACAGAGGACAAACTGTTTCATCTTGACTTATTGGTTAACAAAGTAGAGTTAAACGAGGTTCCGTTTATAAGATTTGGAAAAATAGATAATTGGCTCCAGGCTGACATTTTCGGGTTAAAGCAAGCCCGTTCAAAAGAAGGAGAGGAAATAATCGAAAGGGCAAAAGAACTACAAATAGAAGAAAACCCTGATCCAGAGATAGTAAATGACATTCATCGTAAATTAGAAAATTACCTATCCAGTTCTGATGAATTTTGGCCAAGATGGATGCATTTTGCAAGGAAACATGGTGTATAATTTGATCCCAGTTCGACAACAGCCGGAACCACCTGATTTTAATAGCGGTGTTCGAACACCAGGCTCAGCGTTCTTAAGTCAGACTCCCGACCCAACGAAAAGACAATGGGATAAGAATAGATATTGGAAGTCATGTCTATCTGATCTTTACCGTTCGTATGATGAAATATGTGCATATACGGGAATATGGATTTCATTCCATGGAGCGACAGTAGATCACTTTCTTCCCAAATCTCGCCACCCTCAAGGCGCTTATGAGTGGGAAAATTATAGACTGTCTTGTGACAGGGCAAATAACAATAAGGGAGATAGTACAGATGTGCTGGATCCGTTCCTTATTCAACCGGATTATTTTGTACTCAATTTCCCCTCACTTCTGGTTAAGCCTAACGCCAGTCTTCAGGCAGATGAAAAACGGAAAGTTGAAAGAACTATTGCTATACTTAGACTAAACGAAGAATGCTTCATTCAAGACCGACTCCATTGGCTTCGCGAATATATCTACACTCAGGATACTCACTTTTTACGGCGGCATGCCCCATTTATTGCTTATGAGTTAGAAAGACAGCACTTAGAATCGAGTATAATTACAATGATGCGAGTTTGAGGTCGCTAGCTACAGTAGAAAACGTCAGGGCCTGCGAAGTTGTCCCGGATGCGCCCCGGAGCGTCCGTGGAACCTTCTATTGCCGACCGCGGCAACAGAATACCCCGGTGTACCTGTCGGGATCGTTGTGATCCGTCACGGTTCTTGCGGGAATGAAGGGGGCGGAACGGGCAACAATCCGTCGACCTCATCGGCGGCGACTATCGATCGGCCATCTCCCTGGCGAACTTCCTGGCGGCATCGATGTCGGCAAGATTCGGGTGGCCGCGGCTGAAGAGCAAGGCCATCTGACCATTGCAGAAATACCTCCCTATGACCTCGGCACCCTTTTCTTTCAACCTAAGTTTGCCAGTTCGGGTTCCCTCACCCACTGAGATCCTCCGCTATCGTGATCGCAAGCATTCGAACCTAAACTCCCGGAAAAGTT
>DMDF01000197.1 GCA_003446605.1 Anaerolineaceae bacterium | reverse complement strand
ACACGGTTGAAGATGTGTTGGAAAACGCTTACCAAAGCGCTGTGGTCACCCATGATCATCCGGAAGGCATCAAGGGAGCACAATCGGTTGCTCTGGCAGTGTGGATGTCACGCCAGAAAAGCAGCAAAGAGGAGATCCGTTCAGAGATGACAAAGCGCTTCGGGTATGACCTTGATCGCACGCTTGCAGAGATCCGTCCTTCGTATACATTCGACGTAACCTGCCAGGGCAGCGTTCCTGAAGCCATCATCGCATTCTTGGAATCGCAGGATTATGAAAGTGCTGTGCGGAATGCCATCTCACTGGGTGGTGATGCTGATACGCAGGCAGCTATCGCTGGTTCTATTGCGGAAGCATATTATGGACCCATATCCAATGAGCTTGTTCATTTTGTGAAAAAGGTCCTTCCGGATGAATTCTGGAAGGTGATCAAAGAGTTTAATACGCAATTCATCCATCGGGATTGATCGAGAAAGTTGAGAAATAAAAAACGACGGGGTGTTATTTTCAACCTCGTCGTTTTTGTATTACATGTCCCGGCTGGCTAGAACAGCAATACCTGTTCCCAATGCATCTTGTAGAATGGACTGTCCTTCCTGTATCGGGGATTGTACTTGTGTTTTGCGCAGAAGCGCCAGCAGATCCATGATCCTTGCTTTTGGAAATGGTTCAGCGGTGTAAACCGGCAGCAGGGGGTGGATACCACCGCTGATTCGCACGGTGGTGGCTACCATTCTCCTTGGATCAAGGATCTCGCGCCTGGCATATTCCACGCCGCGTTTACAACCTTCATTGGTCACCAATACCTGGTCCCCATCCTGCTGGATATTTAGACGGCACCCTTTAGGGCAGGCAACACAGATAATCTGATCGGGTTTAAGGTCGTTTTGTGTATTCATTTTGAACCTTCTTTCTCGATGACTTGAACAACCAACTGCGTGGCGTTCTTGATTTGTTCCATATGTTTTTCTTTCAAACCGATCGTTACCATTTCTCCGGGGCGGGCATAAGGCAGAGTGCGGCTGGCGATCAGCTCTGTGCCATCAAGTACCTGCACTTTGACAGGCTGTTCCAGGGGTTTTGTCACCCGCATCTGCAGCTGTTTTTCACCATCTTTTAAGCTATTGATATCCAAAAAATGCGGGATAACATGGTGAACGTTCTGACCATGCCTGACAGGTATTTCCTTTTCATCACAGCATAACTTTCCACTTGCATAGCGTGCGGCACTTTCACCCGCCTGTAAACCTGCACTGGTCACCCAGTCCACCAGGTCATACACATGCACCACATTTCCCGCGGCAAAGAAACCTTCAACGCTGGTTTGGAAATGGTTATCTACAAATGGACCGGCTGTGAGCGGATCCAATTGAATTCCGACCTGCTGCGAAAGCTCATTTTCGGGGATCAGTCCTACCGATAACAACAGCGTATCACATTCGATGGTCTCTTCACTTCCTGGAATTTCACTCCAATGGTCATCCACCGCGACGGTTTCAACAGCTTCCACCCGCTCATTCCCGATGATGCGCTTGATGGTATGCTGCATTTGGAGTGGGATGTCAAAATCCTGTAGGCACTGAACGTAATTGCGCATCAATCCTGATAGATAGGGCATGATCTCGAGTACACGTTCCACCTTTGCTCCTTCAAAAGTTAAGCGGCGTGCCATGATCATGCCAATATCCCCGGAGCCGAGGATCACGAATTTTTTCCCGGGCATGAAGCCTTCCACATTGACCCAGCGTTGAGCTGTTCCAGCCGTGTATACTCCGGCTGGTCGAGAGCCCGGCAACCTTACCTGGGCGCGTGTGCGTTCACGGCAGCCCATTGCCAGGATGACAGCTTTCGCTTGGATTGCTAGCATACCGTTGGTCTTGCTGCTGGCAATGATGCGTTTGTCTTTGCTGATCTCCAGAACCATGGTATCCAGCAGCATGCTGACACCCGCCTGCTGTGCTTCGCGGATGAAATGCTGCGCGTAAGCTGGTCCGGGCAGATCCTGCTTGAAGATTTCTACCCCAAAACCATTGTGAATACACTGCAGCAAGATACCGCCCGGTTCGCGATCTCGTTCGATCAGGAGTAGTTCTTTGGCGCCATTTTGCTTTGCTGCGATGGCGGAAGCTAATCCACCCGGTCCACTGCCGATCACGGCTACATCACAGAAAACTGTTTTCATGCCTCACCGCCTGTGTCTTTGGTGGGTCTGAGGAGAAAGGTGGAAGCCCCATTCTTCTTACTAACCTCTGTCTGTGGAATCTCCAGTTCGCGCGCCAGAATTTCGGTGACGCGCGGCAGATCAAAACCACCCTGGCAGCGCCCGGTGCCAAGCCAGGTTCGTCTTTTGATGGCATCATAGGTCAGTGCGGGAATAGGGGAGTGGATCTCTGCTATGATCTCTCCCTCGGTTACATTTTCACAGCGGCAAACGACCCGCCCATACCGCGCATCCTTTTTGATCAACTCTTCCCGTTCGGCGTGGCTGAGATGCCGGAATTGTGGGCGGGCGGGTCGCATGGGATTCCAGTCTTTCTTTTCATGAAAAATCTCACCGGCTTCTTTCATTAAGGCGATAGCGTATTCTGCTACTGCTGGAGCCGCGGTTAATCCGGGCGATTCAATGCCGCCCAGATTAATGAACCCTTCCACTTCTTCAGGTATCTCAACGATGAAGTCGTGCTGGTAATCTACCCCCGGAGTTAGGCAGGCTGCATTTCCGGCTGCGCGCAATCCGGCAAAGGTTGCGATGGTATGGCGTGGGTTCACTTCCGGAACCAGTTTCTTGGCGCCCTCGAAGACCTCGTTCATGCCCTCTTTTGTGTTTTCTTTGTCATCTTTATCATTGATGTTCTTTGCATTGGGTCCCAGGATGGTGTTGCCGTGCACGGTGGTAGTCACCATAATCCCTTTGCTGATATCGCTGGGAACCGGAAAGAGCACATTATTGACCGCAAATTGATTGCGATCAAGTACGAAATATTCCCCTTTGCGCGGCGTGATCTTGAATTCCTGATGGATGCCCGCCAGATGCATGACCTCATCGGAAAAGAGACCCGCGGCGTTCACTACCCAGCGGCTGGAGAAATCTCCGCGGTTTGTTTTGACACCGATGATATGTTTCCCTTGCCAGATGAAATCGAGAAAAGCAGTCTTTCGTAAAAGAATGACTCCATTGGCAACTGCGTTCTCAGCCGCTGCAACTGTGGCACCAAAGGGATCGCAAATACCCCCGCTGGTTGCCCATAGGGCTGCACTGACCGCTGGATTAATGTTTGGTTCTCGTTTGCGCATGGTTTCTTCATCTACAATGCGCATCCCCGGTACGCCGTTTTGCTTCCCACGTTCCATCAAAATATCCAGTTTGGGAAGTTCTTCCTCACCAATTGCCACCACATAATCTCCGTGCCGGGTGAAAGCGAAACCCAATTCAGCGGCTAACTGGTCCCACATAGGATTGGCAGCCACGTTTAGCTTTGCTTTTAGAGAGCCGGGGATAGCATCGTAACCGGGATGGATAATGGCGGTATTCGCCGCACTGGTCACCGAGCCAATATCCGATTCTTTTTCGATCAATAGGATTTTTAATTCGTATCTTGAGAGAAATCGCGCCAGCATGCAGCCCGAGATTCCTCCACCGATAATGATGACATCAAACTTTCTATCTCTATTCATATTTTGGTTTCCTTGGGATGAAATGATTTATTTCCTTTCGATAAGAACTTGTAATATATTTAAGTTTGCTTTACCTGTTCGATTAATGTCCGCGCAGTGGGTTCATCGAGGATCAATTCATGAATCAATCCACCCCTTAAAGCTGCGTGTAATCCTTTCACTTTGGCACGTCCTGAGACTACACAAATGCCATGTTTATTGCGGAAAAGGTTTAAATTTGGACCACTGGCGCGTTGATTGAGCGGGATATTTTCAAAGCTACCATCTTCACGGAAGAAGACGGTGGCTATATCCCCGATGATGTGGTATTTATGGATTTCCTGCAGGTCACCCTCTTCCAGATATCCACCGGAATAAACATGGCTGGGCACGCCTGCATTGACAGCGCCAATACTGAATAGTAATAAATCAGCTTGTTCTTGCAGCGTTAAAATACGCTGAATGCTGCGTTCTTTCCACATGGCGCTCTTGGTGCTGGCAAAATCAAAGAAGGTAGGAACTGGGAAGAGATTGGCTCGTGCTTGAAAATTGAGTGCAAAGCGCATGATGATCTCACTGGCGTACTCGATTCCCATCGAGCGGGTGTTTCCTGCCCCGTTCAGCTGGACGATCTGGCTGTTGTGGGTTGCTTTGGGGAGAAGATAACGTGAAATGGCGCTGAGGGTGGTGCCCCAGGCGATACCAAGGATCATATTCGAATCAAAAAGAGAATTAAGATATTTCGCAGTAAATTGGGCTACCCGCTCCAACCATTCTGCCTCGCCTACAATATCCGGAACGGAAACCACATGCACTTTTTCGATAGGATAGAAAGTACTTATTTCTTTTTCTAGCACCAGCGGTTGTTCGATCGGGTCAATGATGCGAATATCCACGTACCCCCTTTCGCGAGCGTAGCTGATCAAGCGAGAAACCGAAGAGCGCGAGAGATTCATCTCTCTGGCAATAGCGGCACTGGTCATACCCTGGTAATAATACATGCGGGCAGCGCGGATGGCATTGTTGATCTTCTCAATTTTTTCCATGGTTTTCCTGATTAAAAATATATTATAATGCACAAAATTGCAAATCGTTTGCGAAATATTTCACATTGTAATTGGAATGAGTTATAGTTGGTTGCACCTTTGTGCTATACAATTGAAAAAGAAAATCATTCCCTATACTATAGAGAAGGGAATTTTCAAGTCAAATATATATTCCAATAATCCAACTTTCCGGAGTGAAGAATGGCAGATTACATTGCATCCATTGATCAGGGTACCACCAGCACCCGGTGTATTTTATTTAATAAGAAGGGGGAAATTGCCAGTTGCCACCAGCTTGAACATAACCAGATCTATCCCCAACCTGGTTGGGTGGAGCACAATCCGAATGAGATTTGGGCTCGCACGCAGGATGTTATTGTGGAAGCCATGCGCAACAGCGGAGCGCGGGCAGAGGATATCGCTGCGGTGGGGGTGACCAACCAGCGTGAGACCACCATTGTGTGGGATAAGACGACCGGTAGAGTTTTTTATAATGCCATTGTCTGGCAGGATACGCGTACCGATAAGATCATTCAGGAGCTGGGAAAATCTGGTGGAAAAAACCGGTTTCAGATGAAAGTGGGGTTGCCACTGGCAACCTATTTTTCAGGACCGAAGATCAAATGGATACTGGATAATGTAGAAGGGGTACGGGAAGCAGCGCAGGCTGGGCGCGCTGTTTTCGGCAATGTTGATACCTGGTTGATCTGGAATCTGACCGGTGGTGTGGATGGTGGCAGGCACGTGACGGATGTGACCAATGCCAGCCGTACCATGTTGATGGATTTGGAGACGCTGCGCTGGGATGAAGATATTTGCCGCATCATGGATATCCCAATGCAGATGCTACCCGAAATCTGTCCTTCTTCTTGTATTTACGGGAATACCCGACCGGATGGTCCTTTTGGAGGGATCATCCCGGTGGCTGGTGACCTGGGCGACCAGCAAGCTGCTACGGTAGGGCAAGCGTGTTTTGATGTTGGCGAAGCCAAGAATACCTATGGGACCGGTTGTTTCATGATCCTGAACACCGGACGTGAGCGCGTGCTTTCCAAAAATGGACTATTAACTACCCTGTGCTATCAATTCAAAGATGAGGAGCCGGTCTATGCACTGGAGGGTTCCATCGCGATCACCGGTGCATTGGTGCAGTGGCTGCGCGACAATCTAAAAATGATCGAGAGCGCCCCTGAGATCGAAGACCTGGCAAAAACGGTGGATGATAACGGTGGTATGTATCTTGTTCCCGCTTTCTCCGGTTTGTTTGCGCCCTACTGGCGCGCGGATGCGCGTGGTGTGATTGTAGGATTGACCCGCTATGTGAACCGCGGTCATTTTGCGCGGGCAGTGCTGGAAGCCACCGCTTTTCAGACGCGCGAGGTACTGGAAGCCATGAAAGCGGATTCGGGTGTAGATCTGCTGGTATTGAAAGTGGATGGTGGCATGGTGCAGAATGATCTGCTCATGCAGATCCAGGCAGATGTGCTGCAGGTGCCGGTCATCCGTCCTAAAGTGGCGGAGACGACCGCATTGGGCGCAGCTTATGCAGCCGGGTATGCGGTGGGTTTCTGGCAGGATCTGAACGAGATGCGTGCTAATTGGAAAAAGGATAAGGTCTGGGCGCCCAAACCGTTCAGTAAACTATATACCGAGAAATTTGCGGAATGGAAAAAAGCGGTTACGCGTACCTTTGATTGGGTCGAATGATCATTGGAGTTGGTTATTACTTCCTTGTAGCTTGTTAATTGCAGTTGGTCGCATCGATCTTCCAACCACCTGCTTCTTTGTCGACTATGTCTTGGGTGAGGTACCTGCGGTTTGCATACATGCGATTCCCAACGGATTGCGGAAAGCTTTACTTACCGGGTCTCTTCAAGATAGCTTAAATAATCTGAATAGAAAGCTTCTACAACTGCTTCTGCTGAGTAAGTGGGCGCAGTCTGAGATGTGGGAGCTGGTATTTCTGCCTCTGGAAGGGTACTGCATGCGAAATGAACAGGATGATGGTAATGGGGAGGAGGGCGCGTAAGCTCGAACTCATATTGCTCCTTACCAATAAGTGAGAAGATGGGTTGATAATAAGAGAGGGAATGATATGCCTAATTTTAAAAAATTGTGAAAATAGATTACCTTTGGGGTTTGATTATCCAGTTTATATAGAATCGTTAATGAAAAAAAGTCACCCTGGAAGTTACAATAACGAAAATTCTTTCACAACAAGAGGTAACGATGTCTGCATTGACTGATTTTCGGAAAATGAAAGATGCATATTTTTTATCAGACCCGCAAAGCCCGCTAACTAAGCAGCAAAAACATGATTTTAAAGGGTTGCATTACTTTCCAGAGAATCCAGCACTGCGATTCGTTCTTAAGATAGAACCCTTTGCTGAAAAGGAGACGGTCTCTATTCAAACGTCAAAAGGCGATATTCGTTCTTATGTTCGATTTGGAGAAATTAATTTCGCGGTTGAAACCCGGCAAGTACGCTTGACCGTGTATGAGACCGAACACGGATTTTTCTTACCGTTCGTGGATGCGCTGGTAGGTAAAGAAACCTACCCGGCAGGTCGTTACCTGGAGATAGAAGATCAGGGTGACAGCACCTTTTTGGTGGATTTCAACATGGCATACAATCCATACTGCGCTTATAATGATCGCTGGTCCTGCCCGCTCACACCCCTTGAAAATCATCTCTCTGTAGCCATTCGAGCGGGCGAAAAACTTTTTTCAGTTCATTAGTGCATTCACAAGTTGATTTACAGGGTATTAGAACCAAAAGGACAGATAAAAAAATCCTCGCTGCTTTGTGCGAGGATTTTTTTTGTACTGGTGCTCGATTATTCTCGACCCTTGACGAAATCTTTTAATAGAGAAGTAAATTCCATCGGGAAGATATATTTTGTGGATGGGCTGGCACCCAGGTCTTTCAGGGTGTCAAAATATTTCAGCGTGATGGTCTTGGAATCGATGCTTTTAGCCGCTTTGTAAATATTCTCCAGGGCTTGCGCATAGCCTTCCGCATTTAAAACCTGTGCTTGGCGGGTGCCTTCTGCCTGCAGAATGGCAGCTTGTTTTTGTCCATCTGCCACGTTGATAGCGGCTTCCCGTGTGCCCAATGACTCGGTCACCACCGCACGGCGGTTGCGCTCTGCTGATAGCTGGCGGTTCATGGCATCTTGCACCTCACGTGGGGGAATGATTTCACGGATTTCAACATTGGTCACTTTCACACCCCAACGTTCCGTTACTTCGTCCAAGCGGGTGCGCAGCGCGTTGTTGATCTGCTCGCGCTCTGACAGCACACTATCGAGCATGATACTGCCGATAACGGACCTTAATGTTGTTGTTGCTATTCCCTGTGCGGCTAATTCAAAATTTCCAACCTGCAATACCGTTTTAGTGGGTTCCATGACCTTATAAAACCACAGAAAATCGATGGCAATAGGCGCATTATCTTTGGTGATGGAGGTCTGTGTGGGAATTTCGCGCACTTGCTCACGCAGATCTACCATCACAGCCCGATCAACGATGGGTATCAACAATACCAAACCGGGACCACGTTCACCAACACAACGACCTAAACGGAACACGATCAAACGCTGGTATTCTGGTACAACCCGAATGGATGTGGCTAACAGGATTATTACCAGAACTACGATCACTATAGTTAATATCATGGTACCTCCAAACTAAATTTGTTTTTTAAGAATTTTTCTTTTGTTTTGTCTTTTCCGGGATGCTTTCAACCTTTAAAACAAGCCCGGATCGCTGAAGCACAACTACTTGGTTGCCTTTAGCGATGCGCGAATCGCTCATGGCAGACCAATTTTCGCCACCTACATATACGCTACCATCTGTATGAATATCGGTAAGGGCTTTTCCGGTGAGACCAATAACACTGTCAGGGTCACGTTGCGGTTTGAGGTTGAGGGCAGCTACGGTGTTGTGACCGATAATCCAGATGAAAGCTCCTACCGTGCCTGATACAAACAAAGCCAGCAGCGGATCTATCGCAAGAATACGTCCCTCTTCCTTGTAAAAAAATAACATGCCTGCCAGCAATGCGAGTATGGAAGCTGCGGTGAAATACCATTTCCATGATCGTTTCAAAGAAACGAGTACCACAATGACACTACCTAAAAGCAGCACAATTGCCCATGGATTGACAGTCATATTTTTAACGGTGAATCCCACCAGGATAAGCAAAATTAAAGAAAGGATCTCCAATATCCCCGTACCGGGTGCCAGCAGTGCAAAAATGGTGGAGAAAAATGCCACCGCAAGCAGCACGTAAGCTACGTTAGGATCAAATAAAAATTCCATTAAAGACCTCGCTTCCATTCCTTTGGATTCGTTACTTCTATTATCCATCTTAATCGTGAAATGGATGATTAACATTGTGTCGAAAACAAGGTTGGGATATAACCCGTTGAACTTCTTGTTTAAAAGACAGTTCTCAAATTAAATAAAACGATCATTTCCCTTTTTGATTTCGTGCGGGAGGTCTGATTCATCAATCAAATAATTTATTTCTATAATTCATGGATTGTTAAATAAACGGGCAGACCTATATTTTCGAAAATCCTTTATGAGTAAAGATGCTTTCGACTTTATCGTCAAATCTGGTGCTGGTCAGCGTTAGTAGAGGCTGTGTTGCTTAAAAAAATCCCACATTATTTTGGTGGTAGAAAATTCGTTTTGTGATTGCCGTGTTATGCTATTTTTCTTCTTGGTGCCATTTGGCCAGGCGTGTCTCCAATTTTCTAGAGTGTATAAGACCACATTATTTCGATCGTGGTTATTAGCATACAGCGACATACTGATTCCAGGTTGAACCTGAACCACTGTAGGATTCCGTTCGCAGCCATTTTTCGTGGCTACCTCTGCTATCAAGTCTGGGATGGATGGAAAAGAATATTTTGAACGATTGGTGGTACCTCCCTGATAAGGTACTACTTTATCACCTGTGCCGTGGAAGGCGATCATTGGAACCGGTCTGACAGCCTTGCATCTTTCCGGTAGAAAGAGATAAGCCCCTGATACACTCCCGATGGCGGCAATACGATCGGAAAGCAAGCATCCAAGCATATACGTCATACCACCTCCGTTGGAAAAACCATTGATATAAACACGCTCTGCATCGATGTTGTATTTTGTGGAAAGATGATCAATGAGATCGGCGATGAAGGTCACATTTTCCATGGAAGGCACCATTTCCTTCTCGTTTTTAAACATTTGCCAGACGAATGGGATACCCTGCCCTTTTGGGTAGACAACGATGAACCCTTCTTCATCAGACAACTTATTCCACCCGCTTTTCCGCTTTTGACGGGCTGGCCAGTCTTTAAAACCATGCAGACTGATGACCAGCGCTGTTGGATGGCTTGGGTCGTAGGTGTGGGGTACATGCAGCAGGTATTTACGACGCTGCCCGTTGGATATCAACACTCCTCTTGAATGGTTAAGAGCAATATAAAGTAGAAACGCAAGCAAAAGAGTATACAAAAGGATGGTTACAAAGTTGTCCATGATGTCCCTCGAAGAAGATTATGTTTTATCTAATTTGAGTGCATTATACCGAACGGATGGGAAGGGAAGTTTTAGAAATATGTAAGATCTTTACCTTTCATTCACCATAATTCATGATAATCAAATTTGTACTTGACGACATTTTTTATTCATTCCAAATTTAATAAAACTTGCTACATTAAAAAAGGTGGAATGGGAAGCCCTTGGCAAGATATAAATGGATATCTACACTTGAATAATCGGATTCTAGCTTGACCGTGAAAGAGTTTCGTTTCTTTCTTCTGGTGAATACACATGAATGCGATTGCGCCCTTTCTTTTTGGCTTTATACATAGCGTCATCTACGCACTGGACTAAATCTTCAAAGGAAATTGGATCAGTTACGGGAGTGCCGGTTATTCCGAAGCTGGCTCGAATGAGGAAGGAATGATCCTCATAGGTGATGATGGAGTGTTCAAGGGTTATCCGCAGTTCTTCTGCCAACTCGGAAGCATCGTCTAAATTGGTTTCGGGGAGTAAAATCAAAAATTCGTCACCACCAAAACGTCCCATAATATCGTATTTTCTTAATCGTTGTTTAAATATTTCGACTACCTTTGCCAACACTGCGTCCCCTGCAGCATGCCCATAGGTGTCATTGACCTGCTTGAAGAAGTCCAGATCGAAAATGATCAGTGAAAGATATTGATTGTGCCGTTCTGCGCGAGACAATTCTTTTTGGGCTAGTTCATAGAAGTAGCGACGATTGTAAATACCGGTTAGATTATCTATGGTTGCTAGAGTACTGAGCTGATCGATAAGCAACTTAACTTCGGAGTAATCATGAAAGGTGATAACTTTTCCAATAACTTCACCGTGAGGTCCTGAAAGTGGTAATAATGTGCAGCGATAATAGGAAGATTTTTCATCTGACTGGACTTGTATCTCCACGATGTCAGGGGAATGGTCCTCCACCATTTTTACCAGGGTGGGGTATTGTGGAAAAACTTTTTGGAAAGGAAGCCCAATGATACTTGGTGTTACTTGGGGAAATATACCTATCAAAGAATGATTGTGATCAACAATTCGGTCAAAATTATCCAGAACTAATACACTATCCCCCATGCCTTCGAAAATGACATCACGTGCTAAGGGTACAATATCCAAAATTTGAAACCGTTGGAATGAAGTAAAGTAGATGATTCCACTGATGCTTGCGGTAAGAGGTGCCAAATCTAAGTTGTAGGGTGCGTGATGTGTGACTGAGATTATCATTCCAATCCATGGTAACAAGGAGGATATAAGTAAAACCTGCGCTTGTTTTCGAAAAGCGGGTGCAGAATTCTGATACATTAAAATAAAAAAGATGAAACTTATCCCTAAGTACGCGCTTAAATATCCGATACCAAGCCAGGCAAAAAAGCCCCTCTGATAGGTTAAAGTTGGAAAGGGTGCATTGGCAGTCAATTGTGGATTAAGATGAAATTTTCCGAGAAAAACGGAGAGTAATACAATAAAAGGGATAATAAATAATCCTACGATTCTTCCAGGGGTAATGTATTTTTGCCTGCCTGTCATTGTTAATGCAAAAAGTAACCAGGATGGAGCGATCAATTCGATTCCGATATGCTCAATTTTTACCCAAAATAAGATCAAATCCAATGTATTACTGGCTAATTCCATAGCATATCCCGCGGCGTAGATTGCGGTTGCCGCCAGAACCATTGCAAGGTATGTGGCGGCATTACCTGCTTTTTCTTGTTTTCTTAATACGGAGATAAAGGCAAAGGAAGCTACCAAAGTTGAAATGATATTAATGGTGATAAGGAGAATTCTTTCAGGGATCATTTTATTTAGTTTTCCATCATAACATACTTGTCTGAGTTAAAAAAAATCACATACTCTCAGTGGAATAATTGTAAACTGTTCCTTCCATTAATATAATGATAGTTTTATCCTTAAAATGCCATGTAAAGGGTATTGATTTCTCTATCTGTGTAGTAGCTAAAAAGGATAGAGAGAACTTCTCTCTATCCTTTTTTATAAAATTCGATGATGGATGATGAATGAAATTTAATGTGGTCTACTTTCGTTTGAAGAGGTTCACAATCAGCAGTAATACTACTGCACCAACGGTCGCGGAGATGATATCCCACAGCAAGCCGCTAACTTGGAATCCCAATAGAGAAAATATCCAGTTTCCTACAAAGGAACCGGCGATACCAATGAGGATATCCCCAACTGTGCCGAAGGTATTCTTGACCAGCTTATCTGCCAGGAATCCCGCTACCACACCAACGATGATGAGAACAAAAATATTCATGATTAACTCCTTTCTTTAGTTATATTAACCCCTGAACAAGGCAGAAGATATTAGAGTCGTATATAAAAAACAACCCACTTTGATTTCAACATGAACTGGGTATTCTAATCACTACTGGTAGAAAGCGAACGACGGAATCCTGATCCCCCTTTTTTATTATGGGTAGATATGGTTCGTTGTGAAGAATTGTTAATGAGGAATAATGACGAATAATGACGAAATGTAAAAATTGTGGTAACCCATTACCATCAGGTAATCAATGCTGCGTTGATTTAATTGAGGAAATGAGAATGGCTGAAACACGTACAAAGAAGCGGAGATAATTATTGTTTTTATTGTCGTTAACGAAAAATAGATAATATTATGCGTTTGGTAAAGTGTTTCGTTAAAAAATTCTGTTAAAAAATTCTCTCCATTTTTACTATTCCGTAGTAAAATACATTCAAAAATATGAATATGAAACCCCCCAATTTTGAGAAGAAATCGAGCAAGATCTTATCTGTTCTTGGAAATCCCTTTCGTATTAAGATATTGCTGGCGATCGGCAAGGGTGAGGCGTGTGTATGCCATCTTGAGGCGGCGCTGAATAAACGCCAGGCGTATATATCACAGCACCTGATGGCACTGCGCGATGCGGGCTTATTGAAAACCCGTAGGGAAGGGAAATATATCTTTTATCGAGTATCTTCTCATGAAGTTTTCGAACTGTTAACGCAAGCCGGGTTGGTAGCAGGCTTGAATCAGGATGAAATCCCACAGGTCACGGATCAAGCTATTGTAAAAAAATGTGTCTGCCCTCATTGTGAGGAAGAGCGCATTGTGAACGGTGAAACATAACCGAAAAATGCAGAACAAAATAAAAAAGGAGAGAAAATGCTTGAAATCAAAATCCTTGGTGGTGGATGCGCGAACTGTAAGCGGCTTGAGCAGATTGCCCGTAAAGTGGTAGAAAATCTTGGTGTGGAAGCCGAGTTCATTAAAGTTACTAATTACTCAGAAATAGCAGAACTGGGAGTGATGAGTACCCCAGGATTGATCGTGAATGGAAAAGTTGTTTCCAGTGGGAGAATTCCGGCAGAAATAGAGATTGAAGAATGGATCAAGGCAGCTGTGCTTGCTTCCTGACCTGGATTTAAATGCCGTGTCCCACCTGAATGGGACATTATTTTTGTATGAATATATTCAATTATCTGAATATAACAAATAGGATGGATTATGGACTTTATAATTAACGTACTTCCAGATTTATTGTTCAGCGGATTGGCAAACCTGGCTGCGTACCTGGCAGCGCACGTGCTGCTTTGTCTATTGCCGGCATTTTTGATTGCGGGTGCCATGACCGCATTTATTCCCAAAGAAATGATCACGCGTTATCTGGGTAGAAACACGCCCAAAATGATCTCTTATCCAGCAGCTGCCGCTGCAGGTTTTTTACTGGCAGTGTGTTCTTGCACGGTCATCCCGCTGTTTGCCGGGATTTACAAAAAAGGCGCTGGAATTGGACCTGCCATCACTTTCTTGTTTGTCGCACCGGCGGTCAATATTCTCGCGCTTACTTACACCGGAACTGTCATCGGTATTGATCTGGCTGTGGCGAGACTTGTTTTGTCATTGGCGTTTGGAATCGGGATCGGGCTGCTGATGGCGCTCATTTTTCACAAGGAGGATGAAAAACATGACCAGGAAACGGATGCTCTCTTTGCCGGGCGCGCCAGTATGCGCCCTGCTACAACTGCATTCATCCTGATATTAGTAGTACTGCTGCTGGTCGGAACCCTGCAAATAGGTTTTCTTAAGAATAGTTATTTTGATTGGACGATTCCCATGAGTGGATTGGATCACTTCCAGGCAAAACTCAATGAGCTTGTCTCATTTGATCCCTCAAGAGGAGAAGAAGGGTTAACACTGCAGGGTGTGATTTTGATAGGGATGTTGATCCTGATCGGCATCACTGCATGGAAGGGAATAGAAAAGATCCATGAAGGTTTTAACCGTTGGACATGGGTATCAGTCAGCCTGGTAGGGTTGACATTACTACTAGCTGCAATGGGGCTATCTCCTTCTTCATCTGGTTTGATGATACAGATAACCGGAAAATTCATTGGGGTACTTGGCTGTGTAATCCTTCTGGGTTGGTTGCTGCTATATAAACTCACTGAGCAGGAAAAACGTGAATTTTTGTGGGAAAGCTGGAAATTTATCAAACAGATCTTACCTTTATTAATAGTGGGTGTTTTTGTGGTGGGGATTGTTCGCGAGGTGATCGATCCGGAGTGGGTTAGAAATCTAGCTGGTCAAAATACATTCACGGGAAATTTAATCGGGGTTCTGTTCGGTGTATTCATGTACTTTCCCACCCTGGTTGAAGTGCCCATTGCTCAAATGTTTTTGGATCTGGGGATGCACCGTGGTCCATTACTGGCATATCTTATTTCTGATCCAGAATTAAGCTTGCAGAGCATTCTCATCACAGCAACCATTATAGGGCGCCTGAAAGCTTGGGTATATGTTGGTTGGGTAGCATTATTCAGTACTCTTGCGGGGTTGATCTATGGAGCGTGGGTGGATGGTAAGAGTATGGGTTGGATCGTGCTCTACGCAATTCTTTTTCTGGTAGTTTTAGGTGGAACACTTTGGTTGCTGAAAAGACGGAAAAGTAAGGAATGAGGAAGTCATGGATAACGAATATGAGCCGATCATTTGTTACAAATGTAAGAGAGATACCGGTTACACAGAAGAGATTATTCTATCGGGTGAGCTAAAGGAAGATTTAAAATGCCCGTATTGCGGTACTGTGGTTGTTTCTGCAGAAATTGATTACTGCTGAGCGCTTTCTCTTAGGATTAAATATTGATACATTAGGGCATAAACAAAAGGGGGAATACTTATTCATACATGGCACGATTCTTGTAAGGATAAAGAGAGATTTAAGTTTTAAATAGTGTTTTTAATAAATCGAATAGAGACCTGGATTTTCAACGAAAACTTTATTGGAGCGAACATGGAGAGATCATCGCATCATGGATTGAGGAAGAATATCCTGATCTTGTTTCTTCTGGCGGGAACAGTTGCGAATATTCTCACGATATTTTTCTATCCTGAAGATGGATCGAACGTATTCCTATCCAATATCCTTTTTATCCTTTTAAATTTGATCTCTGTTTTTTGTCTTTGGCATGCGTCATCTTCTTCCCGGGAACAATCCAAAAGGGTGTCTCGAGCCTGGTTGTTTATTGCTCTCTCACAACTTGCATTCGTGATCGGAGATGTACTTTGGTTTATCTATGAAAGCGTGATGTTCATCGAACCATTTCCTTCCTGGGCGGACGTTTTCTACCTGCTCTGCTACCCCCTCCTTCTTTATGGCATTTTCCTTGTCCCACGGGAGAAGACCAGTAAAATGGATGCGGTCAAGAAGTGGCTTGATGCAATAATTGTCCTGTTATCAGCTATGCTGGTGTTCTGGGTGATGCTGATTGCACCGCTCAATATGGATCTGAAGGAAGATACTTTCATCGTGCGGTTTCTATCACTCGCATATCCAGCTGGGGATATCATGCTTTTCGCCGCACTGTTGATCCTGCTCTACAATTATCCTAAGGATCGTTCTCATAATGCGTATGCTTTTCTTATTCTCAGTTTGTTCATACAAATACTAACCGATATTGTTTTCAGCTATCAATCGTTAACCAATTCGTATGTTAGTGGGGGATGGTTGGATGTTGGATGGGTAATCGGCTATTTATTCATGGGTATTGCGGGGTTGGTTCAAGCAACTACCCAAGAAGAACATGAAAATTGTGTGTGGGGCTTATTTGATCGCCTTCCAGTTGAACAGTACATGGAAGATCTTAAAGATAGACTGCCATATATCTTTGTCGTTTTTTCTCATACATTTCTATTCTTTTACAAAGAGGATCAAAACACAGTGGACTATCAATTTCTTATTCTTATCATCGGAGTGATCACTGCAGCTGTCATGCTCAGGCAATATTTCGTGATCATCGAAAATCAGAAACTCAATGCAGAATTAGGGCGGGCTGTTTCCGAAATACGCGCGAAATCGGAAAAGTTACAAACTATGAATAATGATCTTCGTCATGAGATCAATGAACGTAAACGGATAGAAGAACAACTGGCGTATGATGCTATGCATGATCCGTTGACAAAATTACCCAATCGGACTCTTCTGCTTGATCGTTTGAATCACGCAATTGAATTATCAAAACGGAATTCTCAATACTCGTTTGCAGTATTGTTTATTGACCTGGATCAGTTCAAGTCGGTCAATGATAGTATGGGGCATTCCACGGGAGATAAATTATTAATTAATTTTGTTGAGCGCATCGAAAAATGTATTAGAAAGAGTGATACATTTGCCCGTTTGGGAGGTGATGAATTCACCATTTTACTGGAGGATCAAGCCGAGGCTGATGATGCAGTGGAGGTCGCTGACCGCATCCAGGATGCGTTATGCGAACCTTACACTATTAAGGACCAAGATTTTTTCATCACAGCCAGCATCGGTATTGTAAAAGATGTGGACCATCGCTACGAGGAAGCGGAGGCAGTCTTACAAGATGCTGATATTGCCATGTACCATGCTAAGGAATGTGGCAAAGCCCAGTATAAAATTTTCAGTGCACCCCTGAGAACGGAGATGCTATCCCGCATCAGACTGGAATCCGAGATGCGTTCGGCGGTGGGTAAAAATTTCATATTGCATTACCAACCGATTTATACATTGAACGAGAAAAAACTGATCGGGTTTGAGGCTTTACTGAGGTGGGATCATCCTCGTTTAGGATTGCTATATCCAGCGGATTTTCTCGAGATCGCAGAAACATCTGGCTTAATTGTAGAAATTGGAGATTGGGTTTTACGGGAATCATGTAAACAATTAAAAAGCTGGATGGACCAATACCCGCAATTTGCTGATATTTGCATTAATGTTAATTTATCAGGCAAACAATTTATGCAGCCTGATTTTCTCTCATTATTAAAGTCGATCTTGCAAGAAACACAATTACCTCCCAGTGCGCTGCATCTGGAAATCACAGAAACGGTTCTTCTTGATAATCAACAGATAGTGACTGATCTATTCAATGAGATCCATAATCTGGGTGTGGAACTTGAGATAGATGATTTTGGTTCGGGATATTCCTCAATTGGATATTTACAACGTTTCCCTGTGGATACCATCAAGATCGATCGCTTGTTCATTCAGGAATTGGGAAAAAGCATTAAAGGATCGCGGCTTGTGCACTCGATGGTAAAGATGGCAGAGGATCTTGATATGAAAATCATCGCTGAAGGGATCGAAACGAGCACCCAATTAAGCGCTCTGGAAGAAATGACATGCCAGTACGGGCAGGGCTATTATCTCTGCTACCCATTGCCTGAATATGAAATTCACAAGGTATTTCTAGAACAGGAGCGCTTGAACTCCTCCTTATAATGAGGGAAGTTGCTTCCTTAGATTAGAATCATAACCAATTACAATTCACGGGATTTTAATAAACAGCTGTGTCATTTGTTTGATTGGCACAGCTGTTTTCTTTATAGGGTGGATTTGTTTATATGTATGGATGAATCATTTATTTAAAGGAAAGCGGGGAATTATGAGTATTTAAATTGCGGGGACATCCGGTCAAATCGCGCCAACTGTGCTGCTGCCCGATGACTCTCTGCTTGCGAAATTCTTTGCCGATACTAGGCTGGAAGATGTGGTTTGTTCCAATGAGGTGTGTGGTATGGTGTGCTTTGCTGGCAGGTTCAGTGATTAAAGGGTATCCATTATGGGGTCAGGAATGTATTTTGCTACGGAATTGATTCGAGAGTATCACGTGAAAACCCTGGTGCGGGTGGGAACCTGCGGCTCATTGCAGTTCTCATATTACCCCGCTGCATTTCTTGGGTATGAGCTTTGCACCCTTTGCACCAACAGCTAGTTTCGATCTGTTGATGCGTGCTTACCAGACAGCGGATGATCTGGATGTCCATCCTCATGTGGGTGCTGTTCTTTCCAGTGATACGCTTTCCATTCTGACGGTCAGCGATCATCTAATTACCCAACAGGCAGTAGACGCGGAGCAGCGTGAAAAGGATTTCTCCACCATTGCGAAGGTCGCATTCGCTTTTTTGACAACACCTAAAACTTACTGATTCAACACCTTTGTTTGATACAAACAAAACAATCAAATTAAATTAAATTTCTGTTTGTCATAAGGTCTAATCGAGTAATTTTACAATCTTAAAAAGTATTGCCTATTTCTGAATATCACCTATACTAATATAAGAGCAAACGCTCATATATTAGTATGTTTTGTTTAGAAGAGGATACGATTAAATTCAGCCCTTAAAAAGGGAATGGTTTCAGAATTGTTGAGGATTATTAAATTCCTGCTAATAGTCGGTGACGATAAACTGACCAAGCAAATAATTGAAATTTATCCCCGCTTTATGCAGCTGGTTAAAAGCATGCCAACAAAGAATTTTTCACGGAAGGATCGAAAGCTTGACGATAGATAAAAGCTTCATATACAATAACTCAACGAGATTATTTAAGATAAAGGATGTATTGGGTGAAAGAAATAACAGATCGCAAAAAAAATAAGGGTCAAAAGACTCGGGATAAAATAATCCAAACTGCCTGTGAGTTATTTATTGAAAATGGATATCATGCTACTTCAACACGCCAGATTACTGATCAACTGGAGTTAGCACCCAGTGCTTTATACAACCATTTCTCTAATAAAGAAGAAATTTTTACAGCGGTCATTGAAAAATACCATCCTTGGAACCGCATTCCTGAAGCTGTAGTGGATGCAGATGGGGATGACGTTGAAGAATTGATCCGTAATGCCTCCAAGAAATTGTTGAAATTATGGGGTGAAAAACCAGAAATGTCACGTTTGCATCTCATCGAGATGCTTGAATTTAAGGGAGGGCATCTCCCGGGGATATTTGAAAGAGTATTTTCAAAATCGGCGGAGAGTTTTCAAGTTATTCAGAATCGTAACCCTAAACTCAATAACATTAGTCAAAGATTATTTGTACGGGCTATGATTGGTCTGTTTTTTAGTTATATCATGACTGATAAGGTTTCTATGAATTCTACCGAGGATGACATTACAAGTGATCTTGATTATTTTGCTGACGCCTATTTGCAGGGTGTTTTTGCTAAAGAATCTTCTGATCGTAAATAAAAACGGGTTGCACTGAAAGCTGCAACCCGTTTTCGTAGTGGCTTACTTATTTGACTGCAACAGATGATAGATAACTGCGTGAATGTGTAATTTCACGCTTCTCGCCTGTTATCTCAAATTCACCGCGCAGGACGATATCTGCTGAGCTTCTGCCAACCATCACCAGCATGTTACCAGGCTCAATGACAAATTCTTTGTTCTCATCGGTGAATCCTAACTGGTTCATTTTCATTATGAAAGTCACGCGTTTAGTTTCACCCGGTTGCAGAGTCAGGCGTTTGAAACCCACTAATTCCTTTACTGGTCGAGTAGTGCGTGCTTCGAGATCATTGATATATAACTGAACAACCTCATCTCCTACACGGCTACCTGTATTTTGGACTTTGCAGCTAATTTGTATTTCGCCATCAATAGGCACTTTTGTGCAGCTCATCTCGAGGTCAGAAAGATTGAACGATGTGTAACTCAATCCAAAACCAAAATCGTAAAGAGGTGTGCGGGGTTCATTCACATAGCCACCGAAGAAGATATTATCGTTGAGTTTGTACGCGCTGTTCATCAAATATCCGCTGCCATTCTTATGGTAGTAATAGATAGGTACCTGACCCACACTGCGCGGGATCGTCATCACAATCTTGCCACCGGGGTTAATATCTCCAAAAAGTGCTGATACGATCACATCTGCACTGGAAGGGCCAGGAAATCCAACCAGCAAAACGGATTGACATATCTCATACATCCACGGGTCAGCGTATGGTCTTCCGTTAAACAGGACCAACACTATCGGTTTCCCTAATTGGCTTATTTCAGTTAGAAGTTCACGTTGTACACCCGGTAGAGTCAGTACAGTAGAATCCTTCCCTTCACCGCACGTGGCATTCACCCAACCGCTTGAATCTCCCAGTGCCATGACAATGATATCGGATTTCTTTGCTGCTTCGAGTGCTTCTGTGAAACCATCTTTTGAGGTACCGCTTACATCACATCCATCCGCTTGCAACACCTCAATCTTGCTATGAACGTGCTCTTGCATCGCGGTGAGCAACGATTTGCTTTCGGGGAACTTTTCCGCAATCAGATCATCTGTCGATTCTAGATTCAAGAGATCTTTAAAATGCAGATCAGCAATTTCTTGTGTGAAATAGGGGTAGGTTTTGTTGTCCTGCAACATACCATCTACTAGGGCTCTTAGCATTTCTACTGCTGCTGGATAAGAATAATTCGGAAACTGCAACCTGATATTGTTGCTGTGCGGACCGATTAACGCAATGGTTTGTTTGTCCTCCTGAAGAGGTAATAAACCACTCTCGTTTTTTAGTAAGACAATCGATGCTTCCGCTAATTTTTTTGATAAATCAATGCTGGCTTTGCTGCGGTAAACTTCATTTACCTTCCCGGTATCTACAAATGGATTGTCAAATAATCCGAGCTTAAATTTTGATGTCAAAATACGTTTAACTGCTTCATCAAGTAAATCTTCTTTTACCAAACCCTGCTCAATCAATTCGGGTAGATGAATGTAGCCTTTTGAAATTGGAGTATCACCATCAAGTCCAGCTTCCAGTGCCATGATGGCAGCTTCTTTAAAGTCTTTTGCCACACGATAGCGTTCAACAAAGGTTGTGAAAGCATTCCCTTCACTAGTTGCATGACCTGTAAATTCCATCCGTTTGTAAAGCCATTCACGAATAACTTCCTTGCTTACGCCCGCAGGAACTCCATTGATATCGCTGTATGTGATCATCACAGATTGCATATCGGCAAGGTGAATTGCTGCCTCAAAAGGACGCCCATAGGTATCTAGCAAATCAATTGAATTCAATAGTACCGCCGCCCGATTCAAACCTCCCTGTGAGACGCCATAACCGAGGAAGTGTTTCCCTGTTGCATTAACTCCTGTTCTCAGATCACTGCTTTGCAGCCCCTTCACAAAAGCTACCCCCATGCTGGAAGCCAGGTACGGATCTTCGCCAAATGTTTCATGAATTCTTCCCCAGCGG
This sequence comes from Anaerolineaceae bacterium, assembly GCA_003446605.1. GTDB lineage: Bacteria > Chloroflexota > Anaerolineae > Anaerolineales > Anaerolineaceae > UBA4781. The sequence goes on along the minus strand of DMDF01000197.1, from coordinate 1,247 downwards.
GGATCAGTGGTAATGTCAAGTACAGGAGCCAAAGCCTGACGTACACCGACAGCCAGCATCTCCTGCCGGATAATGTCACCTGCTTCTTCAACCAATTCTGGTAGCCATGCTGCCCCCAAATTTTGAGGGGTTGGGAAGCAAGCAGCATCAACAGCGGTAAAACCACTCATAGCCTCGTTTTGAAAAAGTACTGGAATCCCAAGTCGGGTATTCTCTTTAGAAAATTTCTGAACAGTGTTCGAGAATTCAGCTACTTGCACGGCTGTTGGATGATAACCCATATTCGCAAATTGAGTTATGCGTCCAATTCCATGCTCCATATATTTTTTTAATTTCTCTGGATCTGGGAATTTCTTGCCTACTAAAACAAGAGGCCAGACACAGCACAACTGGGCGGCTTTTTCATGGACGGTCATGCGTGAAAGTAGATCATCCACCCGCTCGGTAATACTGCGGGTACTGTCTTGGTAAATCATTTCGTCCTCCGTGATATTTCAAAAAAAGAGGGAAATGTTGCAAAACAACATTCCCCTCGTGATAACCTTCATTAACCTAATTCGATGCTAAGCATCTCTTGGTTGGATTTTTTTCAGGATCTCGATGAGATGCTTTGCCATTTGTACTTCTGACATTGCAATCATGAGTGTGTCTTGCGCATGAGTCATTAGCATTGTCAATTCTGCTGGTTCACCTCTTGCTTCAGCCTGGATAATTTCCGTTTGAGTCACATGAGCTTTGTGCATTTCATTTTTTGCATTTTTAAGGCTTTCATCAGCTTCCTTGAAACGAAATGCTTCAGCGTGCGTGAGGGCTTCGTGTACCATTTTCCGTGCGTTACCAGCGTGTAATATTACCATGGTCGCAATCTGAACAGATTTGGAATCGAGATCAAGTTCTCCCATACTAAGCCTCACCTTCTTCTTTCGCGGTCATTTGGCGCTCATATGCTTTGAAGAAGGGGTACCATACCAACACATTCGCTGCCATGATCACGAATACAAGTACTACACCCTTCCAATCATTATTATACAAGAACGCCTGGATGGGATTGGGCAGGAAGGGGAGGAAGGTAGTGTTGTAAGGGACTGCTACCAGATTTGTAGCAAAGGCGATATAGGTCAGAATGGGATTGACGAAAGCCTGATTGATGATCATTGGAATGCCGAGGACTGGGTTAAGCACAACCGGTGCACCAAATAAGATTGGTTCCGAGATGCAGAATAACGATGGAACGATGGAAGCGCGCC
>DMDF01000199.1 GCA_003446605.1 Anaerolineaceae bacterium | reverse complement strand
ATGAAAGGCTGCATGTCAAAGCGGGTGCGCAAATAGCCGCCATCCTGCGGGCACAGCTTGCGCATGCTGTTGAAAGTGAGATCGCCCAGGGTTTGTTCCATGAAGCCTGCCTGTGCATTATCTTCCACCAGCAGCTTACCCTGCTGCTGCAGCGTTCGTAGATATTGCTGCACAGTTCTGGGCTGGGGAAAACCAAAATAGTTGATGAAATAAATAGCCTGATACTCTGCTGCCTTCTGTTTCAGATCTTCAATATCTATGGAAAGGTCTTCATTGACGCGGTAGAAGGAGTATTGCAGCCCACATGCCTCCAGCGTATCCAGGATGGTAGGGCATAGATAAGCAGGCAGTAGGATGCGCTGGGTGCCCTGTGCCATGAGAAAACCCGCGATGACGGTCAGGCAGGCGCGCCCGCCATTTAGAAAGTACATACCCTCTGTGGAGAGGGTGCGTTGGTCGCTGATCCATTCATCATCGGCATAGAATTCACCCCCCACAAACAGGCTGTCTGTTCCCTTGAAGCTTTTTGATTTTTGAAGGATAGCTCTCTTTTTCATAGTTTTCCTGAATGAGCTTTATTAAACCATACATGTAATGGATTATTTGATCTGGTTTACAGTTATGGCGTTGGTTGGTCTGTGTAATTTCATCACGTTGTATAGTTTGCGTACTTTGATCCAACGCTGGCTGGATAAACACCGAGATAGCATCTGGATTATATTGCTGCTGCTGTTTGCGCTGATTGAAAAGTTGACCCCCACATCTTAAAAGATTGGAAAAAAGCGGATTGCAGGATGATAATACAGTATCAAGGCATTCCAATCTTGCTTGCAAAGGAGCATTGTCATGAAAGCAACAGCTCTGGTTGTCAGCGCCAGAAAACATGGAAATTGTTACGATTTTGCCCAATTTGTGCTGGATAATTGTAAAACACAGGGAATAGAAACTGAATTAATTAACTTCTATGATCATACCATCACCCCCTGCCAGGGATGTGATTATGAATGCATCCAGCGACTGGACCCGCACAAAGCAGAAAATGCACCTTGCCCTATCCAGGATGATGTGCGTATGATCTGGGAAAAGACTTGGCAGTCAGAAATATTATTTTTATTTGTTCCCAACTATGGTGGCACGCCGCCTGCGCTGTGGGGGGCTTTTTCGGAGCGTTCCCAGGCTTTTTTCCGCCAGGCTCCTGTTGAAAAGTTAAAAAAATCCGTGGTCAGCGCAGTGCTGCTGGTTTCCCCGCATCAATCCAGCGGCGCTCCCTGGGCATTATCCTTTATGGGAGATGAGGTTAAAGGAATGGATAGGAAAGTGGTCGGGTTTGAAGTCATCAACCCACCGGAATTTATGGATGAATATACCTTTCATCCTTTAATACAGGATGCAGAAATTCAGCGCCGGCTGTTATATGTAACAGAAAAGACGTGGCATGCTGCTAAAAAACTAAACAATCAATAAAAGGAGCTTCGTTCGAAGATTGTCACGAATAAATGCAAATGTGAGTGTATGAGAAGAACCATTGGGTTATTATTGCTTGGAATCCTGTTTGCCGGGATGCCGGGATGTTTAGTCTCAACTGACGATGCGGCTGCTGTAAATGCACAGCTCTTTACTTCACAGGTAAAGAAAACCAGCGCTCCCATTTACTCCACAGTGGTTGATTCAGAGGGAGGGATAGATCATATCGTACTGGGTTATTACACCGGTGAGCCAGCCTCATACCATTCTGTTGAGGCATTCTCTAAAGCTATCAATATGGTAGCGGTGGATGTGTTCACGGTGCAGATGGACGGCAGTATCAGCGGCAGTGATGCACTGGATATCCACTCGCTTGCGGATTCATTTGGCATTCAATTATATGCCTGTGTCAGCAACTACAACAACGACCCAGCAGTTAATGATTTTGATTCTGATCTAGCACATGTTGCCATTGATACCCATCGGGAAAAGATGATTGAAAACCTGGTGAGTCTGGCAGTGCAGAGGGAATACAGCGGGATCAATATCGACTTTGAAAATTTGGCTTATTCAAAGAATATTGAGGATGATCGCACTGCTTTTACCTCGTTCATCCAAGAGCTGGCTGCCACTCTGCATAAGCATGATCTCAAGCTTATCATCAGTGTCCCAGGTAAGACGGATGATTTAATCACGAATACCTGGGCATATCCGTTTGACCTGGCAGTTTTGGGCAGTGCAGCAGATTATTTGCAATTGATGACCTATGACCAGCACGGTCCGTGGAGCGAACCGGGAGCGGTGGCAGGCGCGGATTGGGTGGAGGAGTGCCTGCGCTATACTGCTTCCCTGGTGGATCCAGCGAAACTACTCATTGGGCTGCCTGCCTATGGGTACGATTGGGATCTGACAGTTTCCGCTGGTGAGAACAATGCCTATGACGCCACAGCTTTTTCCTGGGTGAATGTCCCTGAGTTGCTTGCCAAACCCGGTGCTGAAATTAATTGGAATTCTGTCTCACATTCACCATCTGTTATCTATACAGAAGCTGGGCATGAACACATTGCCTGGTATGAGAACGCGGAAAGCATCCGCATCAAAACGAGTCTGGTCCAACAATATAACCTGGCGGGACTTTCCATGTGGGCTTTAGGGAAAGAAGATGAGAGCTTTTGGCAAGCTGCAATGGAGGGACTGGAATGATCTTGCGCAGGAGGTCATCTCCACTGCAAGGATTCCATTGGAAACGCACATGAAATTAACGGTAGAAATCGCCCTTAAAGCCTCGCGGGGAATTTTTATTTTGCGATTTGCCACAACTGCACGATGCCCAGTGTACCAGCGCTCAGAAGCTGGCTGCCATCCGGTGAGAACTGCACGTCGTTGACCGATTCAACTTCACTCTGGATATCTCCCGCGGGCTGCATGCTGCTCATATCGAAGAATAAAATGCTGTTCATGCTCCCTGCAGCCAGCAGGCTGCCATCCGGTGAAAAATTCAGGGAGCTGTAATAATCCGCGTTTGGGAATACCGCCAGACGTTCCCCGCTGTGCGCATCCCAGATCGAGACGATGGGCATGAATTCATCCTCTACAGTCCCAACCGCTCCGGTCGCCAGCAAATTGCCATCTGGCGAGAGCGCAGAACAGCTGATGAAATCCTCATGATTGATCTCGGGTCCCAGGGTGCCGCTTTCGATATCCATGGGCTGGATAGTACCGCGCGCGATCCACAGAATGGTCTTGCCATCTGACCCGAATTTGAAGGAGTAGATGGGGGCAGCAGTCTCAAAACCAGTCAGGCGCTTGATCTCCTCCCCGGAGGCTGCATCCCACAGGGTGACCATCCATTCCTGGTTGCTGTTTGCTCCAATGTTTTTGCCATCAGGCGAGAAAGCTACTTGCTGAGTGTAGCCGGGCTGCGCGATGCGCTGCGTTTCTTGCTGAGTTAGAACATCAAACAGGATGATGTCAGGCTCTTCGAGAGCATAGGCGAGTAAGTTACCATCCGGTGAGACGTCGTACAGCATTCCATCTTCGCCCACGTCATAGGATG